>CAKQNH010000172.1 GCA_934255105.1 uncultured Pirellulaceae bacterium | reverse complement strand
CCTGTACCTAGCGCGCTATGAAACCAGCCTCACCGTGAAGGATGGTCAGGCCAGCGTCAATTTTCAGTATTTGGATAGTGCGCTGCGGATCGACCCTGCCAATCCATTGATTGCCCAATCGCTAGCCAAATTGGCGCGTATGCAGGGACCGCGGCCGCCGGACGAACTGGTCTCGCATTTGATCGAACGTTTAGCGGCGGGCTCGACTACAGCGGCAACCCATGCCTATCTGGCCGAACTGTATCTGGTTCAGGCTGACTTAGCAAAAGCCATCCCGCACTTGGAGCAAGTCGTTACGCGCTTGCCCAACGCAACACAATATCTGAACAATTTGGCCTATTGCCTAGCCGAGCTTCAGCCCGAACGCTACGAAGAGGCGCTGGGGTATTCGCTACGGTCTATCGAACTGTCCAAAGCACAGCCTGTGGCGGACCACTACGACACCTTGAGCTATGTTCTCTCGCGACTCGGTCGCCACACGGAAGCCGTCACCGCCATCGAGACGGCCGTAGAGCTCAGCCCCGACCGATCCGGCTTCCACACTCGAGCCGCGGCCGAATACCGCCACTTGAACATGGAGGCATTGGCGGTAGCGCACGAGCAGATCGTCGAGCGCCTGCAAGCAGCAGCAGCGCCCCCGCAAGACTCCACTGCGGCCGGAGAGGTAGCGTCCAAAGGTGCCGCTAGCGAAGGTGCCACTGAAGAAGGTGCCACTGAAGAAGGTGCCACTGAAGAAGGTGCCGCTAGCGAAGGTGCCAGCGAAGAGGGTGCGAAGAAAGAAAGTGTCAAATAGGACCGAAGGTTTGCCGGTTCACCCAGCCCCGGAAGGCTTGGAGACAGGTGTTGGAGCCCAGGCTTTAGCCGCCCAAAGAATTCGAAGGTGGATACGCTTCCAGCTTGCTGTCTCGATTTCACTCGTAAAATCGCAAGCTGGACGCTTGCGCCACTTTTTCTCAACCCTCACGCTCAATTTTGGCAAAGCATTAGACTCCCAGACCCAAGCTCCTGCCATTTGCAGCCAGTCTGGTGACGTGGTCGCCAGGCTCCCAAGCCCTTCGCGATTGTGAAGTGATCGAGTAAACTCTGGAACGCGAACCGCAGGGAGGTCGCACGGTTCGATAGAGGATCTTGGTCTGTTTGGCTTTTTATACCCCGCATTTTTTCACGCCCCCAGCGAGCGCGCCTCGCTGGGGCCGATGCTTTTTGAAATGTGGGGTATAAAAAGGCGGCGGTAGTGTTTGTCTTAAACTGGAAAACCCCATGAAACAACTTGCAATTAAAACCGTCGCGATCGGAGGCGACCACGCTGGTTTTGGTATGAAATCACTGCTGGTCGAGTTCCTTTGCGGGCAGCACCTGATGGTCGTCGACTGCGGCACGCATGACGAGTCCCCGTGCGACTTCACCGACTTTGCTGAGACGGTGGGTGTGAAGGTGATCAGCGGAGAAGTCGAACGGGGCATTTTGGTATGTGGCAGCGGCGTGGGCGTCAGCGTGGCCGCCAACAAAATCCCTGGCGTGCGAGCTAGCCTGTGCCACGACACCTATTCGGCCCACCAGGGGGTCGAGCATGACGATATGAACATCCTGTGCATTGGAGCTCGAGTCATTGGACCCGAGCTGGCCATGGAGATCGTCGCCGCCTTCCTTGTCGCACAATTCACACCACAGCCTAGGCATCAGCGGCGAGTCGATAAGCTGCTCGACTTGGAGCAGCGGGCCCTCGACGGGCAATTCGCCGAACTGCGCCGCAACGATCCAGGCCGGTAGGCGGCGTCCAGTGGCGTAGGCTTCCAGCTTGCGATTGTTCGTGGCGTAAGCTTCCAGCTTGCGATTTGTTCGTGGCGTAAGCTTCTAGCTTGCGAGCCAGGATTTTTAAGTTTCCAACTTCATATTCAGATTTCAAATTGCCCATGGGTGTCTTGTTACAAATACGCGGAGTTTCCAAGAGTTTTGGTCATCAGTTGCTGCTGGATGATGCGGAGGCAGCGATCAATGACAACGTGAAGATTGGTTTTGTGGGGCGCAATGGAGCGGGTAAGTCGACTCTGCTGCGGATCTTGCTGGACGAGGAGGAGTTGGAGAAGGGGGAGATAATCCGCCATTCCAGCCTCAAAATCGGCTATCTCCGCCAGCACGATCCCTTTCAACCGGGAGAATCGGCGCTCGACTTCTTGATGCGCGACAGTGGCCAGCCCGATTGGAAGTGTGGTGAGGTCGGCGGCGAGTTCGAACTCAAGGGGAGCTATCTCACCGGTCCTATCTCTGAACTTTCCGGCGGTTGGCAAACGCGCGTGAAACTGGCCTCGCTGCTGCTGCAGGAACCCAATCTATTGCTGCTGGACGAACCGACCAACTTCCTCGACGTGCGGACCCAGATCTTGCTCGAGCACTTTTTGCGGGGGTTCAACAAGGCCGCTTTGATCGTTTCTCACGACCGCGCATTTCTGCAAGCCACCTGCGATCATACGCTGGACTTGTCGCGTGGGAAATTGACGATGTATCCTGGCAAGATCGAGGACTTCCTGGTCTACCAAGCGGAGCGGCAGGAGCACGACGAACGCGTCAACGCCGCCGTGGTAGCCAAGCAAAAGCATTTGCAGAAGTTCATCGACAAGAACCGCGCGCGGGCCAGCACGGCTAGCCAAGCCCGCTCCAAAGGAAAACAGCTCGAACGACTGCAAGTCGTAGAGATCGCCGAGGATCTGCCAACGGCCTCGATCCGCGCGCCGATAGTGACTCCACGCAACGGAGCGGCAGTGCGGCTGATCGATCTGTCCATCGGCTATCCCGACCGCACGGTGGCCAAAAATGTCAACATCGAAATTGAGCACGGCCAGCGGGCGGCGATCGTGGGTGACAACGGCCAGGGGAAGACCACACTGTTGCGCACGATCGTCGGTTCGCTGTCACCCGTCGCAGGGACCGTGCGGTGGGGGCACGCCTGCGACATCGGCGTCTATGCCCAGCATGTTTACGGCAGTCTAGATCCACAGCAGACCGTGCTCGAATATCTGGAATACAAAGCCACGCCGGGCACCACCAACCAACAGATTCTAACGGTGGCAGGTTCGCTGCTGTTTCGCGGCGACCATGTGCGCAAAAAGGTGCAAGTGCTATCCGGTGGCGAACGCGCGAGATTGTGTATGGCCGGTTTGCTGCTGGGAACCTACAACGTCCTGGTGCTGGATGAACCTGGTAACCACTTGGATGTAGAAACGGTCGAATCGCTGGCCGAGGCGTTGTTGGAGTATCGCGGCACGCTGATCTTTACCAGTCACGACCGCCACTTCATGCGCCGCTTGGCGACTAATATCATCGAAGTCCGCGACGGTACAGCGAAGAATTACGGGGGTGATTACGAAGCCTATTTGTACTACATTAATAAAGAGATCGAGGAGGGGGAGCGCACGCGTGCGCCAACTCGCGCCAAGATTAAAAAAGGGGCCGGAGCCAAAGCCGCCGCCGCCCCCTCGCAGCTAGATATGCGGCAGGTCCAGAAGGAGCTGAAGAACATCGAACGCTCGATCAAAACCCTCGATGCGCAGCGCACGGAGCTCAACGCACAGCTCATGAATAGCACCGATGCCAATGAGGCTCTGCGTTTGCACAATGAAGTCAAGGCGCTAGAAATGGAACTGGGCGAGGTCGAAGAGCGCTGGTTGGAGCTGAGCGCCATGGAATGATTGCTCAATCGACAATGTGGCTCGACGCTCCGTCGTCGGTATAATTTTAAAAAAATACCGACGGCGGAGCGTCGAGCCACATTTTGCCTGCTAAGTCTGCTAGAGCGACTAGAATAGGAGCATGAGAACCATGCATTATTCGATTGTATATGGGTTGTGCGCCGTCGGCCTAGTGGCCGGTTGTTGCGCGTTTGCCGTCGCGCAATCCTCCCGGCGGCCCGTGCGCGTCGAGCTGCCGACCTTTACGCCTCAACAGTTCGACGGGATTTTCTTTCCCGAGCTAACTCGTCAGCTCCAGGGGCTGCCGCCGCGACCGAGTGGCCAACCGGCGAGCGAGGCTGGCGGAGGTTCACAGCCGGGGGACATGATGGCTGGTCAGGCTCTGCCTGGTGCGGCGACCGCCGACGATCCAGATCACTGGCGAGACATGATCTCAGCCACTTCGCTGGAGGATCTGATCAAAGCCAGCAAGCTCAGGCTAGAGAAACTGATCACCACGCCGACCGCCTTCCGGGGTGGTGGATTTGTCGACGCGCGAACTGAATTTTCGTTGCAAGCGTTGCTGTTTGCCATCATTGAAAGATATCCCGGTGAAGTTCGTTGGAAGAATAGTGCCGCCGAAGCACGCCGACGTATGACACGTGTAGCGGCCAATACCAAGGTCGGTTCGGACCAAGTGTTTACAGAAGCCAAGGCGAGGCTACTCGACCTGGACGATTTACTCGGAGGGGCGACCCTGTCAGGCCGCGGCGAGGAAGGCGGTGCGGACATCAATTGGTCCACGTTGATCGATCGTGTGCCGTTGATGAAACTGTTACAGTGGGCTCAGGAGAAGAATTTAAACCAGTTGGTGGCCAATGAAGGCCAGTTCCAAGACAATAGCGAGGCTGTGCTGCGCTACGCTGAACTGCTTCAGGTGCTGGGTCACATTCTATTGGCAGAGGATATGCCCGATGCAACCGACAGCGACTACATAGCATTTGCGCATGCCATGCGAGACGCCGCCCAGCAAGTCGCGGTGGCTGGCAAGACGGGCAATGCGGAATTGGCGCGCAGCGCTGCGGGACAAATTGGCCAATCCTGTACCCATTGCCATGATAGTTTTCGCTGAGCAATAATGCTGATCGGGCAGCCGAGCAACCAACTGAGCATCCAAACTCGATTTGACCAGGGGCAACTGCGTGGGAATCCGTTTTCGCTGCCATCACTGCGAATTTGAACTGCATGTAAAAGACTTTCAAGCCGGCAAGCGCGGACGATGCCCCGAATGCCGTGGTAGGTTTCGCGTCCCACTGGCCGATGCTCCCCATTCGCTTGACCCCGAAGTCGAGTTGCCGCATCCCACGCCGATCGCATCCCAAGCCGATGTAGCTCCAGCCGATGCCGCTCTAGATGCGAAAGCCAAAGTCGCTGAAACGGCGGCGAAAGCCACTCTAGACGCGGCCAGTACGGCAGTCCCCAACGGTCCTGTAACACGCGCAGATGCGGCCAGCCCAGCGGCTTCGGCTCCGGCTTCGGCTGGCTCGTGTTCTCCAGTGCCACCACCGCCCCCTCAGTCAGCCCCGCTGCCGCCTGCCCTGCCGCGTGCTTTGCAAGCAGCAGCAGAGGGCAATTGGCATGTGCGTCCACCCTCGGGGGGCCAGTACGGGCCGGCAGCCAGCTCCACCATGTGGCAATGGCTAACTGAAAACCGAGTGGGACGCGACTCCCTGGTGTGGACTGAAGGCTGGCCGGAATGGGTCAGCGCCGAAAGTGCATTCGATGATTTCTTTCAAGCTTCCACGCTAGCCACTGCGGCTAACATCCCACCCCCACAACCTGCGCCCGCCGGAAAATTGCGAGTCGGACAAGTAGTGCAAGTCGATCCTAATGTTCGTAGCGAGCCGGCGGTAGCAACAACCGCACAAGCCGAACCGCTGCTGGGAGACCGAAACCGCGCGGAACGCAAACAGAAAAGACGCCGCAATTACGCCCTGATGATCGCCGGGCTGGCGGTGGTCATGTTGGTCCTGATCGCAACGCTAATCTACGTTTTGGGCTCACAGGCCTCATGAGCTAAAACAATTAACGTTCGAGCAGCTTTGGACAGATTCTGTTTGACCTTTGAGCAACTTTGGACTGCCGCGACTTGTCGTAGCAGTCCAAAGAGCAATCCATTCACCAAGTCAGGCTAGCCTACCTTAGTAGTTTTGGTGCGCGCCTCGCGCAGACCACGGCTGAGGATATCGCGGAGCATAGGCGAATAGTCCTCATACTTGGCTTGGTCTGGCGAACCGTTAGCAAACTGAAAAATGGCATCGCGCGGCTTGGGACTGAGCGCGATCAGAGCACTGCTGACCGTACCGTAATCTTTGCCGCGTACGACCATGGTGGCGCGACCGGGCGGCGAGGGTGCACGAGCGAAAACCTTGCTGGCCACGGCTAAGAACTTCACGGGGGAGTCGAGTAGCTGTAGCGTTAACAGGCGATGCGCCAGGCTAACGCGCTCGTCTTGTGGATCGTTCAGGTTTTGGTTGCCGATAATGTTCAGCCCCTCTTCCAAGGGAACCGCCTCGGGCTCTTGGTCACAGTAGATGACCCAACCACTTTCGGCATCGCACACGACCAAGTTGTGGTTTTCATAGCGATGCGTCATTAGTTCTTCCATCGCTTTGTCGACCCCCTTTCGGGCACTCGTGCAGCGCAGAACCTCACGCGCTAGCAGGCCGCGACTGCGAGCTCCAAAAGCATCGCTGGGCCCGCGACGGCTGCATGCGCCAACGAACATGCCGTGTTGATTAACCCCTAGCCAAGTCCCGCCAGCACGCTGGTCCATCCCGCATAGCACACGTGGCTTGCCAGATTGGATCGAAGGGGTCTGCGACGGTCGGTCAAAATACTCTTCCCGATTCGCAGCAACAAGGATGGGGCTCTCTGGAACGAGACGGTAGAGAACAGCCAGTAAGCACATCGATATGTGATTTCTCTCTACGAGTAATCGGATGGGAATGAGGGAGGGGAATTCAAGTGAATCTCGTCTCCCGCGAACGATGCCAACAATCTACCGCCCAGACGCTTAACAAAACACCCCCTAATGGGGTCTGGCGGCGTTTATTTTATACTTGTCAAACACGCGAACCTCTACAAACGCAAGGAAAGCCGCCCTTAAGCCCCACCAAACGACCAAACCGGCAGTTCTTAACACCCATAGTCTGTGAATTTTTGGACTCGCAAGCTTTCAATGGTAGCGGAAGTCGCCAAGACTTTCGGCCAAGAGGGCTGCCGCAACTCTTGCCGAGCTCCGCTACGAATAAATTCACAACCTACCGGCGAGGAACTCAGGGATATCGTTTAATCTATTTTGCTCTTGGCAAATGCCGCAGCCAAGGAAGTGTCCATGCCTGCGATCCAGTGGACATCGCCGCTCTCAAGTTCGATGGTGTCTTCCTTGAGGTTGATGCCGACGACCTTCCCCTTGATCGACCCAATTTCAAACTCGGAGCCGACCGACAACTCGTGCGTCTTGCCCTCGGTTCGTGAGTGGATCCAGACTTCGCTGCCAGCCCGACCGCTGACTAGTCCCGTGATATACGCTTGAGTGGCCGCGTCGAACTTGGCTGGCTCGGGTTCGGGCTCAGCAGCCTTGGGAGGATCGATGACTTTGAACGTCAATTTCTCTTCGGTGGCGGCGCTGGGCCAGCCGCTATCCGACGCGCGGAGCAGCACTACAAATTCGCCATTCTCTGTCGGCGTCCATTTGAGCGTCTTGCCACTCAATTGCAAACCAGCGGGAAGTTTCTCGTCATCCAGGCTCAAGTTCACCTCGTGATTCTCAGGGTCTTCCACCTTGAGAATCTGCTCCCAGGGGGTGTCGCGCGGAATTTCAAAACTGCGCGGGCTAGCAAGCGCGGGCGATTGATTGGGTGGCGAAAAAGGATTGCGCCCGAGAATGGTCTGCTTATACTCGTCAGCCGATTTGGTCAACCGTCCCGATGACTGCTCCGATGCAGGCTGGTCGGGCTGCGCACCTACTAGCGCCAGCGCGTGCGAGTCACACGCAATCTTGATCAGACCTGGATCTTTGGTCAGCGTAACCTTTACGTGCTGTAGGCTGTGCAAATAGTCGGCGTCGTAATACTCGGCCATCAGATCCAGCCATTGATCGATGCGACATGTGCCGGTCAGGCTGAATTTGTACTCTTTGTACGCTGCCGTCTCTCTGGTCGGTCGGTCGGGTGGCGTGATTTTGATATCGCTCACTCCTGCATCCAAGGCAGCTTTCGTCAACCAAGCCTTGTACTGAGCTACTAGGATTTCTGGATTGGTCGGTAGCGATTTTTGGTTCAATTGGCGCAGTTGTCGCTCGGCGATCGTGCCCGCAGTTTCGATGCGCTGCATGCTCTCCAATTCAGTCCGCGCATTGTCGACCAAGTCTTGCTTTGCCTGCCAGCGACTACTGATGCCGCCGACAACGGTTTGCAAGCCAAATAGGCCGACCACGACGCCTACGCCGATTGCCAAATATCGCTCTCGTTTTGTCA
>CAKQNH010000171.1 GCA_934255105.1 uncultured Pirellulaceae bacterium | reverse complement strand
CTTCCCTCCCTTCCCTACGCCTACGATGCCCTAGAGCCTCACATCGACGCGCAGACCATGGAGATCCACCACACCAAGCACCACCAAGCCTATATTAACAACGTCAACGCGGCTATCGCGGGGACGCCGAACGAATCCAAGAGCGTGGAAGAGCTGATCTCCGACCTGTCGGCGGTCCCCGAAGACAAACGCACTGCCGTCCGCAACAATGGTGGCGGACACGCTAATCACGCATTGTTCTGGACGGTCTTAGGCCCAGGCAAAGGGGGTAAGCCGAGCGGCGAACTGGCAACAGCCATTGACGCTTGCTGCGGTTCGTTTGACAAGTTCAAAGAGGAGTTTGCCAAAGCAGGTGCCACGCGCTTCGGCAGCGGCTGGGCTTGGCTGTATGTTAGCCAAGGCAAGCTAGCCGTAGGTTCCACAGCCAATCAAGACAACCCGCTGATGGGACAGTCAGTAGCAGGTATTGCCGGCACGCCGATCCTGGGTTTAGACGTGTGGGAACATGCCTACTACCTAAAGTATCAGAATCGACGGCCCGACTACATCACCGCTTTCTGGAACGTAGTCGACTGGGACGCGGTCGCCAAGCGATTTGCAGAAGCCAAGAAATAATTACACTCGAGCTTTGAACTGCTGTGCGGTCGAGGCGTAATGTTGCCAGCCGTGCGCCAGTCGCTCGAGATCTTCGTCGCTGACTTCGCGAACTACGCGGCCCGGTGTGCCGACGACCAAAGAGCGGGGGGGAATTATCTTCCCCTCCGCAATTAGCGAGCCTGCGCCGATGATCGACTGCCGCCCAATCTGAGCTCCATTGAGCACAATTGCGCCAATGCCGATCAAACAATCATCTTCGACCGTAGCCCCATGCACGATAGCTTGATGCCCCATCGTAATGCGGTTGCCCAGCGTACAAGGTTTGCCTGGGTCGGCGTGCAAACAGGCTAAATCTTGGACGTTCGTGTTTTCGCCAATGCGAATCGTCTCGACGTCGCCACGCAGCACCGCTCCAAACCACACGCTGCTGCCTGGACCAATCCACACGTCTCCCAGCACGGTAGCCGTTTCAGCGATCCACGCCGTAGCATCGATCTGCTCGGGGCGCTTGTGTACGTTCAACATCTTCGTTCCTCTCTCGTTTCTTGGAATACCCAGGGTTGCTGCATCTCTATGGGGCAGTATCCGCTTCATTCCCCAAACGACGTCGAGCCACATTGGGGGAGGGAATACCGACGCGGAGCGTCGAGCCACATTGGACAGACTCTCCTTCAGCCGCATTCAGTGTCAGGTTACAATGCGTTATTGGAACCGTCTGTCGTCGCTTTCTAGGTTAGGTTTAGGATTTATGCCCGAAGCACAGTTCCCCCCATCAGAGACTCGGAGATTGCTCGAGCAACTGCAATGGAGATATGCGGTTAAGCGATTCGATCCCGAGCGCCGCGTGGCAGATGAAACATGGGACATCCTAGAGCAGAGCCTCATTCTTACCCCCAGCAGCTATGGCCTGCAACCCTGGAAGTTCGTGGTCATCACCGACCCAGCTATCAAGGCGCAGTTGCCCGCCATGTCGTGGAAACAGAAACAGCCGCAAGACTGTTCGCACATGATCGTGCTGGCAGCCCGACGGACGATGGACGCCGACTACATCGATACTTTCATCGACCACGTCTGCCAAACACGAGAGTTGGAACCCCAATCCATGGCCGGCTATCGCAACCTGCTGGTGAGCATTACTGAACAAATACAGTCACATCTAGCTTGGAATACGCACCAAGTCTACATCGCACTAGGGCAATTGATGGTCTCAGCCGCAGTACTGGGCATCGACACCTGCCCGATGGAGGGCATAGACCACCAGCAATACGATGAACTGCTCGGGTTGGCGGGGACGAACTATACGACAGCGGTAGGCTGCGCTGTCGGTTATCGGCATCCCGAAGACAAACAATCGCTGGCCGCCAAAGTTCGCTTTCGGTCCGACGACATGATCGTGCACCTGTAGTAGAAATACTCGCACTGGATCCTCTCCCTCTGGGAGAGGTCGAGCCTAAGCGAGGGAGAGGGCAAGCGCAATCTACATCTGTACAATCCGTCTCCGCCCTCCCCCTCGCCTAGGCTCGACCCCTCCCGCTGCGCGGGCAGGGGTACGATTCGCGCGGGCAGGGAATGACTTGTGGGGTGTAGAGATGTTACTTAGCTCGCTCGGCGCGTTTGCGTGCGATCGTCTGCAACAATTTCTTTTGTGGCTCAGCGAACTTGGCTACCCCCTCGTCCATCAACGTCTGCTCCAAGTGCTGCATGTCGACGTGCTGATCGATGTCAGCTAGCACAGCCTGGTCAGGCAGCTTGTTCACTTGACGAGAAAACTCCAAACCGCTCTCAATCACCGCCTCATTCGTAGCTGGTGGATTGGTTTGAATATCGCTACCCGCCAGCGCGGCCACATACTTGGTCGCGGGGTCGGCGGGATCTTTCGTCCCAGTGCTGGCGAAGATGATCTCTTGCTGTAAACGTGTCGGGCGCTCGGCCCAAAACTCTTGATTGTCCTGCCACACTCGCTTGGCATTGACAATGCCCACTTGTCCTTGAGCCTGTTTCGATAACTGCGGCACATGTTTGGCCGTGTACTGGTCGACTCGCGATACAAAAATACTGTAGACGCTCTTGAAGCTATCCAGGCTGGAGCGCTGCTGCGCACCGGCCCACACGTTGTCGCGCGCCTGGGTGTATTGGTTCATCGTGAAGATCAAGGTGACATTGATCGTCACGCCTGCCGCACACAGCGGTTGCAGTGCGTCGAGTCCCGCTGGCGTGGCAGGGACTTTAATCATTCTATTATCTTGACCGGCCGACCATCGCTGGCCCAGTTCGATATAGCGCTTGACGCGCTCGGCATGCGGCAGATTGGCCTCGACATCTTCGATCAGCGGATCGAGCTCGAAACTGACCCAGCCTTCGTTGCCGCCAGTCTTGTCCCAAACCGGATGAAAGGCCTCTTGAGCTTGGCTTACCAGTTGGTCAGTCAGCTCCCAGGCGACTTCGCTATCATCCTTGCCGGCTGCCAACAATTTATCCAACTCTTTGTCAAACCGACCACTTTCAATCAAGCCCGAGATAATGGCCGGGTTGCTGGTGGCCCCTACGGCTCCCCAAGCCAAATTCTGTAGCACGAGCTTGGGATCGATCGAATCCAGATATAGCTTGGTGCCAGAATGGATTAGACTCGTAATGGCTGCATGGCCCATGGCTGAGATCTCCTAACGTTGCGAGTGGGCTAATATACGACCGCTGAGAATTGATTTCTGTCGGCCTCGCGCGGTCAAAGTATATTATACCGAGTCAAGACACTTTCTGGCGTTAGGAAATCGTTTAACGCCCAGTTGCAGCAGCATGTGAATGGAGCGAGTGGCTGCCGCTGGTGCCGTCCCCTGCGCAGGCCACGACAAAAGCGTTGGCAAGTGTTGTTGCGCTACATGGACTCGCTGGCTGACCAAGTCAATTCGCGCATCGTGGCCTGCTGCGACTCGGCGTTAAACAATACCTACCCGAAGCTGGGAGCTGCCAGATCGCTATGGACGTTATCGATCACCTCAGTATTAATCAGTGTGCGGTCCTCTGCATAGCCAACCATCAGCGCTAAATCACACAAGCGGTTGATGCGCCGTGGAATGCCCTGCGTCAGAGAGTGAATTCGCTCGAGCGATGCATAATCAAAGATATCTTCCGCATCGGCTCCGGCAGTGCGCAGGCGATGTTGGATGTAGGCGTTTGTCTCTTCGGGCTGAAGTCGATTGAGCATGCACTTCACTCCCAGTCGTTCGTCCAGCGCATGGTAGCGCTCGACATGTGTCAACAGAGTCGGTTGCCCGACCAGCACCAGAGTCCAAGCCGCTTCGCCCCCCGAGTCAGCGGCCGCCAGATTGAGCAACAGGCGCAGCGGCTCTAGCAGATCGTACTGCTCCAGCAAATGCGCCTCGTCGACCACGACCACGGCATGTCGCTGCTTGTCTAGGTTCATCCGCAGAAAGCGTTCGAAGGCCAGTACGTCTGTCGCCATATCGCGCGGACCAGTCGGTGTCGCTTCCTGTTCTCCAGTCGCTGCCACCGCGCCCACTTGTTCGACCAGGTAACGCACCATTTGCGGTGCGTTCATGGCTGGAAAGACCACGTGGCTGAACGGCCGACAGGTATCGCTCAGTTGACGCTGTAGAGCCTCGACGAGCAGCGACTTCCCCATTCCGCCGGGCCCGCACAGCACGGCAGCAGCGCGGCGATTCTCGATCGCGTAGTGCAACTTCAGCAGGGCCGCATGATGCGTCTCAGCGGGGTAGTAGAACCTGTTGTCGATGCGGTTTTCGAAAGGTCGCTCGGTCAGCTTCCAATGCTCTTCATACATGATTGATTCCACAGAAAATTAAATATGGGATAGCATTCCGCTAGGCAGCAAAATTCTCGACCACGCCGATGGAAGCCACGCCCGCTTGGCGAATGCGGCGCAGACAATGACCGATCTCCTGAGCATCCGCCGTGCGGTGATCGACCACGGCTACCACGGCGCTGATCACGCCCCGTGCACACAAGCTGCCGACCAAGCTGCGCGGAGAATTCATATGCCCCATGTCTACAATGACCAAATCGAAGCTCTCCGATAACTCATGCAACATGAACTCGATCCGATTGTCGTCAACCGACAGCTCAGAAGCATCAATCGCTCCGATTAATGGAACAAGCGTCACTTGATCATCGATGGAATGGACGGCAACTTCTTCCAGTGGCAGTTGGTTCAGTATCGCCGACTTCCAATCCTGCTGGATATCCAAATTGGTCTGATAGCTGAGCGTTGGATTGTCGATATCTCCGTCGACGATGGCTACGTTTAAACCGCGACTGCCCACGAGTTTGGCCAGGCAGCAGGCAACCGTTGTCCTGCCCTCACCTCCCTGTGGACTGGTAATCGCCAACACCTGCAAGCCTTCCTGGACAGCTTCATTCAAATTTTTCGCGACAGTCTCCAGAACCTCGGAGCGTTGCTCGAGCAGTTCCAGGCAGATGTCGGGCCACTGGAAACTGTCGACCTCCCATACAGGATTGAAGATCCTCAACTTGGAACCTCGCAGTTCGCGTTCCGCCGCCTGAACTCGCTCGATTTTCGCGGCATGCGCGGCATCCTGTCGAACCGTGTTCTCCGACTGCGATACCGATGCCGCCGACTTGGCTCGCGGGCTGGGTTCCATACTCACTTGGCTGCCGGACGATTCGAGCATTGCCGAGCTGGAATCGCCGCTGTCGGAGAATTCGTCATCGATTCGCACGACTGGCGCGGCGCTGTAGCTGGGACGATCGAGTCGAAAGAAATCCCCAGGCTTCGTTTGATGCGACAGTAGCGCCGGCGACTGCAAACTCGGCGCATGGATCTCTCGCGGAGGTGGCTCTGGGCTGTGTCCACTAAACTCGGGTCTCGTCTCTTGCGCCACAGCCTCCCGTTTCGACGCTTGAGGATTTGGAGCATCGCGGCCTGGCGCGGCATGTTCCGCCCGGATGGGGACAATGCTCACGGGTGCGGGACGCTGGTGATGCTGGGAGAGCATCGGGAATCCACCCTGGAAGGAAGTTGCGATGGAACCGTCCCACTCCCCTGCCCTAGTCATTTGCTCAGCGATCGCACTGCGCAGTGCGGCTTCATGCTGGGGGCGAGGTAAGGCTGCGGCCGATGCGGCTGCGCGCAGGGGCGGACGCTCAGTGCGTCGACTAGGGCCGGGCACCACGGCCACCACATCTCGGGGGTTGTCGCTCGATCTGTTGTTGGTCGGTGGCGTGTGAGGGGCGGGAATCTCGCAGGTGGCCGTGTCGAAGCGGACCACCAAGTCAATCTGCCCTACCTGGCTGGCCTGCCCGCTGAGTTGCTCATTGAGTTGCCCGCTGAGTTGCTCATTGAGTTGCCCGCTGAGTTGCTCATTGGGTTGAGCAAGGTGTTGCCCGTCGAGCTGCTTGCCGACGGGGGCTGGCGGCGGAACAGGTCGCCTAGCATTCTCCTTGGAGTAGGCGCGAATGAAAGCTTGGTCGAGACTCTTGGACATGGGTGAGTTCCCTGGCAGGATAATCCAGTTGATTGATTGTTCAGCAGTCTGGGCGGCTTCCGCTACGGTCTGAAGCCTAGCGACTCCATCGACCCAAAAATTCAGCAATTGCAAAAGGCTACTCGGGCAGCGGCGGTCCTGGATATCGATTGGCCGTAGGCCCCGTGGTGGCTTGGTGCAATTGCTTAAATCGCAAATAGGCCTCGGCAATCGATTCGCCATTCAAGTCAGGGGTGGCAGAGGAGACCACCTGGGCAGCAGGTGCATTGCCCGTGCCCACGCTGGCCGTCGCTGATGCCAAAACAGTAGCCATGCTAGGCATGTTCGTATCGATGGGGCCAGCAGCACCTGAAACTGTATGCTCTCCGGCATGCGAAGCGCCGTCGTAGAACGTTGGGCTCGAACCGTCCACATGCGTAGCTTCCCTCGGCGGCAACTCTAGCGACACGGCCGGGTTGCTGGCAGGCAAACTCGAAATCCGGTTGAAGCCCGCCGACAATCCCGACTCACCGGGCAAGTTGTCCTGTGCAAATAGCTGTGGCGCGGACACTTCGGTAGGTTTGTCGAGAGTGGCCAGCGGAAGCGGTGCAATGGGAGCAGTGGCCACCTGGACCGCCGGCTCTGGTGCTGCTTGGCCAGCGGCACCTGGAGCGACATCCCCGCCGGCCAGCCGCTCAGGCTCTGTAGCTTCACCCGCTGCTTTATCGCCCAATGCTTTATCACTCAATGCTTTATCACTCAATGCTTTATCAACTGCAGCCTTTTCAGCCGCTGCCAAATCGCCCCCTGCCGAGTCTCTGGCTGCCGAGTCTCTGGCTACGGGTTCGGTCGCCGATGGCGCCTGAGCGGTCCCGGAGGGACTTGATGCATCCTGTGCGACGGTACTCAGCCGTCGCGTCGCAGAGTCGCCCAGGGGAGGCATGGAAATATCCGGAATGGCGATCGAGGACAAATCGAACTCATCCAACATGGACGCTTCGAGCTGGCCAGCCATCTGGCCTGACTTTACCGTTTCGCCATCGTTGAATGCGATAATACTAGCCACAACCAAAGCCACGACTAATAGAATCAACACCACCCCGCTCGACCAGTGCTCCCACCAAGTGCGTCTCTGTTCGGAACTAGCCTCGACCGCAGACTCTGCGGCTACTTGGACCGATTCGCCTAGCGACGATTCTAGGGGACTGACAGACGAAAGTTGCTGTTGATTGGCAGCGGCCTTCTTCAAAACTTGGCTAGGTTGTTGCTGGCCGGACGCCTGGAAGTGGGCCGACGGTTCCACGCTTGCGATATCCAAAGCGTGCTCATCATCACTGCGCAGCTCGCTCTCACTGCGCAGTTCACTCGCCTCACTCTGCTTGGTGTGAGACGCCCCACCGCGCGAGGCTTCGAACGCGGCGGCTATTCCGCCTGAAGCGGCAATGTCGTCTGGCACAGCAGCCGAGTTGCCTGACGCGGCAGAGTTGCCTGGCGCAACTGAGGCGATGGCAGGCAAGCGGAACAGGACTGGCGATTGTTCAAACTGCGCAGGCCTGCCCTGTGCCTCTGAGGAAGGTGACACTCCAGCAGCAGCTCTTTTCCCCGTGGAGCGTGGGGAAACGAGTCGCGAGCGCAAACGATCTCTATCAATAGTACGAGTCGATGCGTTCTCTGGCATGGCTGTCCCTTCCCTGCGTTTTGGTCACGTTCGCCACCCGCAACCGCTCCAAATTGCGGCAGTGCAGAGGGCCTAGGCTGCTAGTACTACTTACTACTTGAATTGCCCCGCTCGAATCAAGCCATCTCTGTGGGATAAGCTTCCAGCTTGTCAAGCCAAAAACGATAAGCTGCCAGCTTGCCGAGTCAAAAACGACAAGCTGGAAGCTTATCCCACTTAGCTATCGGCAGTGGACAATCCGAATCTTGAGCTCTTTAACTCCTGCGCAAGCTTTTCCGGATAGGCAAGCTGGAAGCTTGCCCCACGACTTAGTCTGTGACAGTCGTTCTCAGCAAACAAGATTATCGAAGACTTCCCGCCACTTACCCAATCCAACTTGTTTCGGCGAGCCGCATTGCGTATCATCCGCGCAGAATTCGACATGCTCGAAGTTCGGCTGGCTATCCAGGAAGCGAAGCCAGCATTCGGGAAATGGGATTACGCAATGGAAGGCCGCCGCATGT
>CAKQNH010000170.1 GCA_934255105.1 uncultured Pirellulaceae bacterium | reverse complement strand
GAACATCTCGACCTTTAGGTCACCAAGCTTCTCCGTTGGGCTTTCGTAGACGCGCATTTCGAACAGCCGCGGTTGCTTGTCTCGCTTTTGCTTGGGGACGATGACCGTCGGCCAGCAATTGAATGACATAAGCAGTTCGCTGCGGATGCGCTTCACCAGCGGCTCGGCGGCTGGTGTATTCAAATAGTCCGCTGCGGCAGTTTGGTATCTTTCGTCGCTGGCCAATTGCGCCGCTGCGCCAGTCACCGCCGCCGCACTCGCTCCAGGGATCAACAGCAAGACCTGGATCTCTTTGGCTTCCTCTTTTTTCGGGTCTGCCCCTGCCGCCTTAACATCGGCTGGCTTAGTCTCCTTGGTACTACTCGGAGCTTGTCCGAAAACGCCGATCGGCCCGAGCTCCAGACGCGTCAGCGCGGGCAATAACGCTTGTTTCAGATATGCGTCCAATTTGGCTTCGGCCGCTTCATCGACCAAAGTATAAGTTCGCAGTTCCAATACCTGATTGTTTCCCAACTCTTGAGCCTCGGCAGATGAGTACGCGAGCATGCCAGCCAACGTCAGACAAGATACGGTGAAAAGACTTCGAACCATGATGAACTCGATTCCAGATGAGGGTGAAACAGACGCGCCGAAGCATTGTGCGGAGACCTCTCCGCAAGAATCTCTCCACAAGCCTAGCTTATTCAATTATAAAGCCAAACCTTCCAAAAGACAGCCAGCGCCAGCCCGGTGGCTCACGCCACCGGCAGGGATATATCGCCCTCCGGGCTGAGGCTGCCGGCCGGGCTAACACGCTCCGCCTTGGAGCTGAACTCACTCCATGCGGCACAGCGTGCTGTCCACCGCCGCAGCGATTTTAGCACACCGCAGCATGGTGGATTCAAAGGTGGGGAAGTCGAGCGACTGATAGCCATCCGAGGCGGCCGTTTCGGGCGTGGGATGGACCTCGATGATCAGCCCATCGGCACCCGCAGCCACCGCCGCCAGCGACATATCGGGAACCATATAAGCATGTCCCGTTCCGTGGCTGGGATCGATGATCACCGGCAAGTGCGTCTTGCGATGCAGGTAGGGGATCGTGGCCAGCGGCAGAGTGAATCGCGTGTGCGTTTCGAACGTGCGAATGCCGCGTTCGCAGAGCATCACATTCGGATTGCCCTCGTTGAGGATATATTCGGCAGCCAACAGGAATTCGTCCACCGTCGCGCTAGCCCCGCGTTTGAGCAAGACGGCTCTGTGGCTCTTGCCCACGGCCTCCAGCAAGCGGTAGTTTTGCATATTGCGAGCACCGATCTGAAGTACGTCTGCGTATTTGGCTACCAGCTCGACCTCTTCGGTCCCCATTACTTCTGTGACTACGGCGAGCCCCGTCTCCTCGCGGGCCATCGCCAGCAGCTTGAGTCCATCTTCTTTCATGCCCTGGAAGCTGTAGGGGCTGGTGCGAGGCTTGTAAGCTCCACCGCGCAGTGCGGTCGCGCCGGCTTTCTTGACGGCTCGCGCCGCAGACATTAGCTGCTCTTCGCTCTCCACTGAACAGGGCCCCGCCATGACACCTACCACACCCGCGCCGGCTTTGAACCCAAGCACTTGGATCTGCGTCGGCTCGGGCTTGAGCTCGCGACTCGCCATCTTGTAAGGCGCTAGAATTGGCAGTACCTCCGCCACGCCCGCCCCCCCGGCCAGCGAGTCGAACTTGGTAACTCGCTCATCCCCCACCGCCGCGATCACGGTTCGCTCCACACCGTGGATCACATGCGCCTTGAGTCCCAAATTCTGCACGCGGCCGATCATGTGTTCGACCTGCTCGGGGGTGGCATTTTTTTCCATGACAACGATCATTGCAGTGGCTTTCTCTGAAATTTGTAGTGGGAGATAGTGAGTAGAGTGAAGTCAAAAAAAAAGCCTCGAAGATCGGTGATCGTCGAGGCTGAGAGTTTCCGGTAGTGGGACAGGTCGCTACGGTCGCTGCTCGGCCCCGCAGAAAAACTGCGGATAAAAGCTAAAAAAATAACGGCCAGTGGCGACGATTGTTTTGTCCATCCCACCAGTATGACTTCTGTCCCCCGCCAAAGCAAGTGCCATCCCCTCTTTGCCGTAGAACGGCACTCCTGCTCGTTTCCCTTCCGTAGAACGGGGACTCCTGCCCGTTTTCATACTCCACGATTTAAGCAGCCTTGCTCCCATGCAGGTTGGATACACAGTGGCTGCGTAAGGTAGGGCTGACGGCCAGGAAGATAGACTCAATCGAAGAATCAAACCGCGAATGGACGCAAATAAACGCGAATGATCGGTCTGTCATTAGCGTCTATTCGTGTTAATTCGCGGTTTAAAAGATTAGACCCCAGGCTCTAGCCACTTCACGCCTCTTGAATCGCCTAAAGGCTAGACTCCAACAAACGCGACGGCTAACTCGAAAAGTGGAGGTTTGTTTCAGCATGTCGCAGCAGTCCAAAGAACGTATATGGCAGGATGATGTATGCTACAAGCTTCACCGCAAGCCGCAATCTACAAGCTGGAAGCTTACCCCACTTATTCTCCAACTGGCGTCAGGCGGGCGTCGAGCCACAACACGTGGTCGCCGTACTGACCGTAGTCTGACTTATCCGTCACCAGTACAATCAGCCGAGCGTCCTGCAGAGCCACGTCGACGAGCTCAACGGGCGGAGACTGACCATGTGCCGCACGCTGTAGCTCAAAGGCATGCGCCGTCTGTAGCTCGCCGCCTCGCGCCACCAGGATTTTACAAGCGACGCTCCCGAGTCGCTCCGCTGCACCGGGCGGCGCAGCGGCCAGCCGGACTTCCGCCAGCAGCCGCGCCGCCGATCCGTCCCAGCGATAGGCTACCTGCGACACGCTGTGCGTCGCCAAGCCTCGCTCGAATATCCCTCGCCGCGTATGCAACGCATCGCCCAAGACATCGCGATCAACCCCCAGCTCCCAGCTCAACGTGCTGTCGGGCAGATGCCGATAGCTGGCCGGGCTGAGCTCGCTTAAAAACTGAGTCCCTGCTGCCGACGGTCGAGCAATACCGACAACTGCCGAGACAAACTGCTCAGGGGAATCCAGGCTGGTCAACTGCAACCCGCCAGCGAGCGCAAGCTGCACGCCGGTGGGGCTGACGTCGATGCGAGTGGTCTTCAGTCGCGAACCATCCTGCAAGCTAATCCATATGGTGCCGCGTTGCTCGGGCACGGGCCCAAGAAGCGCGGGGCTGAACACGATGGCTTTAATCTCGGCCAACGGAATCCGGATGGACTGACCGCCAGAGCCGCCCTCTAAAACATCACCTCCACCGACACCCCCTGCCCCAACATCGATCCCCAGCGTCTGACCTATAGGCGAATCGGAGGCGTCGTCCCAGCGAACAATGCCCTTGAGCCGTGTGCCATTGGCCAACCACAGCACATCCTCTTCGCCATCGACGGCCTGCATCTGCGCTTGCAGAACCAGCCAATTGTCTAGCGTTCGAGGAGGGGCCAGCACCAAACCGCGGATGCTATTCCAAGCCAGCGGAGGTACGTCTAGCCAATCGCTGGCCAGCGCCACGCCCGAGGCGCTTAGAATCAGCTCGCCACATACCAGGCTATCATCGGCAAGCCACGCTGCAGAATCATCGAGCGCGCCAGTCCAAGCTCCCCACCGCACAATCTGCTCAGCAGCTAACTGTGTCTCGCGCTCGCCAACCGCAAAACTCCACCGCCCGTCTGAATTCAGCGCTAACAACTTGGCATCGGGCTGGATGGTGTCGAGCGTGTGTAGCGTTTGTGCAATGAGCTGTGTTTGTGAAGCGAACAGAGTGCCCCAGGCAACGAACAATACCAGCATAGCCAGCTTCGCTGGGCATCTGAGCTCTAGGGGCACTGCCTGCGCTGTGTCGCAAAGCGACGATAGGTGTCGTGTTGTTACAATCATGATTCGTCTCTCCGCGCACCTTAGTACGGAAATATACTAATGTCCCAAAATCGTTAAACGCCAAGCCGCAGCAGGCGCGATGCACGAGATAACTCGGTCAATATGCAATACGCTGATGCACCACGTCCCTAACCAACCCTCAGTCGCGGCCTGCGCAGGCGATGGCACCTGTAGCAGCCACGCGCTGCGCTGGACTGCTAAAAACTTGGGATTGACTGAGGATTTGAGTCCATTTCACGCCCACGTTTTAGTTCTGAAAAACTGGTCTCCGTTTCTACTAGACTGAGATTTGCTCAGCGATTTCTCGACCTTAAACTCAAACTCAAACTTTAACTACATTCTTGCAGGAAATTGGTTTGAGTTTGAGTTTGAGTTTGAGTTTGCAAAAACCCAATCGACTCCACTCCCGCCGGCACCTACGTAGCCGGTGCACCTGCTAGTCCAATACTCTGTTTCTTCTTGGCTCGACGCCACAGTAAAACCAACCTTTGATCCACCGGCTACTGCGGCTGGGCGTTAAACAATTCCCTCGCTAAAAACTGCGCCGCGGCGGTGAGTCACCTCGCGGCTCACCTGGCACCTGAGCGGGAGACGCTGGCGCTGCCTGGGATGTTGGCGGATTCGATGAAGGTTTAGACGTAGCGGCGGGTCCACTGGCGGGCGAACTAGTAGGTGCTAGATCGAGCAAAATCTGCTCCAGCCGATCCGGAGCGGGCTGCGCATCAAACTGGCGAGGATCGAATCGCCGAACTGCGCCGGGATTGTTCGCAGCTTGGGCGCGCTGATAGACGTCCATGCGACCGACCGACGGTAGCGCAGCACCTGCTGGCAGCGGTAGCCAACCGATGCTCTTCGGAACCATATTCACATCCTCGATCTGATTCGGACTCTTGCCAGTGCGGTCGATAGCAATCGATTGCAGGTGCTCCGCATAGACGCTCAAGTCGTAAAACGCCCGAGGCGGAATGGCAGTCACAAATTGCTGACGCTGCCAGCCGCCTAAGGGATCGAGCAATTCGACTGTTTCTATCAGCGTTGAACCGGCATCGCGATCGAGTGAGACAACTTGCGATCCGCCGGCTGGTATAGTAAACACCTGCACATCCGCGCCACCGCGATTGTCTCCCAACAGAATTACTAGCGAATAGCGATGCGAATTGACCAACTCCAATTGCGCTGGCGGCAGTTGTGCATTCGCGTGAACTTCTTGGCTAACCGTGCGGTAAAATGGCTGAAACGATGGAACTGGCGGGACCACGAGCGGAGCCCACAACTGCGTGGGCGCAAAGTTGATCGGCTGTAGTCCGATGTGGCCACCAGCCAAGTGAGTCAAACACAAACCCGGAAATTGTCCATTGGCCAATATGTAGCGATTGTCGACTCCCCAAGCATCGGTAACGCGCCACAACTGTCGCGGGTCCTGAGCAATGGGCATCAAGGTTACTCGATCTGGCGCCTGCGAACTGACCGCATACACTCGCCCACGATCATACATCTGCACTCGCACCATGCCTGCCCCCGCTGGCGAGATCCACCAATCGCTGGCAGTGGCCGAGCTATCGGTTGCGATCAGCTCCAGCCCGTTACCGCGAGTGAGCAGCGCGGGCGCGCGCCGTCCATCGTACGAAGCAATGCGTACGGCTCGCGGTTCAACGCGGCCTGTGGCATTATCTCTCGTTAACAATTGTTGAAAAACGTCGCTGACCGGCAGGTCGCCGATGCGTCCCATCCCGCGTGAGTCGATGGCAGAAGCCAACGGATCTCGCTCAGACATAGTGGCTGAGGGTGGCAATACGGGCCGGTCAGCAACTCGACTGGGGATTCGATCGGGCAGTCGACCGACGGGGCGGATCGACATTTGACTGTATCGATAGCGCACGCTGTCGCCGCGGGCCTCACCGATCTGCAGCTTGCCACTGTTGCTCGCCGGCCAGCGCAGGATTTGTCCGGCTCCGCGACTGGCGTAAGCGAACCACTGGCCCCCTGGCGAATCGTAAGCTGGCTGGCGAGTATAGATGGTTGCGCTGCCGTCGGGTCCGACGATTTGCAGTTCATTGTTCGCAAATGAGGCTTGGGAAGCCACGCCGTGCTGCGCGGCTACGAGCTCGTAACGCTCTTGTGCGGCCGCGGGGGAGAGACTCAATAGGAAACAAGCGATAAGGCCAACGGTGATGCCGGTGGGAGAGACAATGCTTGCGCGGTCGAAACTCTTGGCGAGTTCCGCTACGCCATTTATTCGAGCCGTCATATTAGCAAACTCCACAGGCAGACTATCGTTGGAAGATCGGCAGCACGGTGCGTGGCATATTCAGGATCAAACAAGCCATGGCAGTACCATATTCTACACTGTTGTAGTCAAACCACCCTCCTTGTGAATTTCGCAGGACCAGCAAGTTTCTCTTGAGTCCGCCATACCAACGATCCCAGCTTTCGCCCCCACGATGCCAGAAGCACTGCGCCGAATAGTAGTGCGCATAATAAAAGAAGCTATTGCGATCCAGCGAGCTGTTGGCCGCCGCATGGGTCTGCAGATAGGTTAGGGCCGATTCTATTTCGGCACCATCGTAGATACCTGCGCTGTACAGCGCCACCACGGCCGCCGCCGTCAGTGGGAAGCGACTCTCGCCACCCGCCAAGCGATACTGGTACATGAAACCACCGTCAGCATTTTGACTGCGGCGCACATAATCTACCGCACGATCGATAGTCTCCTTGGCCACGCCGATACCAGCATTGCGGGCGGCGCGGAGGGCCATCATCTGACAAACGGTGACCGATAGGTCAGCATCCTGCGGGGCGGGATTGTACCGCCAGCCCCCTTCCTTGTTCTGCGTGCGCACGATCAATTCGACTGCCGAGGCCAATTTGCTGCGGATATTGAGTTGGCGATCGGTGCCGATCAGTTCGGCTAAAAACAGGGTGCCGAAACCGTGGTCATACATCGGCCCATGGCTGGTCTCTCCGGTGGCGGACAAAAAACCGCTGGCTTGCACTTGGGACAGCACATAACGACCGGTGCGTTGCAATGCCATTCCCGCTGGGCCAACTCCCGAGCGAATGCCGCGACTGAGGAATGCCAAGCCGATCAGCGAACAGACTCCCACCCAGCGGCCTTGGTCGGCAGACTGAAAGGTTCCATCCTGATTCTGCCGCGAGATCAACAGTGCCAAACCTTCCCGCACTGCCCGATCCACGTGGGCATCGTACAGTTCGTCGAGGTCCTCGCGCGGCGGGATGTCATCCGCGTGCAGCACGTGAGATCCTCCCCACGCGACCGCTGCCGAACCGGCCACACACTGCAGCAGGCGCCGCCGCGTGATTGCGGAGCGGGCAGTTGTTGCAACTGGGTACAAGGTGAGTGGTGATAGGTTCATGTAGTACTGCTCACCTTCTTAGCCCGGAGGGCGACATATCCCTGCCGGTGGCGCAAGCCACCGGATTCCATGCAATAGATAAACAAGCCCGGAGGGCGGCACATACATTACCTTAACTCTTGGCCTAGCTTGGGATCATAGTCCGCTCGATACCTGACAAGCGAGCTCAGGTCCTCTGTGTCGCCCTCCGGGCTTCTTGGGCAATTTTCCTCTGGCCCGGTGGCTGACGCCCTCGGCTAAGATATGCCGCCCTCCGGGCTAAAACCGCGCCACCGGGGAATCTAACTCGCCACAATCTCCAAAACCTTGCTGCGCAATACTTTGTAATCGGTCTTGCCGGTTCCCAACACTGGGATGAGTTCGATATGCCGCACCTCGTCCAACCGCATCACCCCGCGCAGACCAGCCTCCAACAACAGGCTGCTGGCTTGCTGCAAGGTAAATTCGCGCGTGGTGAAGAGCACGATGTGCCGCCCATCGTCGGTCTCCACCCCTTCCACTGCAACCTGCGGACCATCTTCGCCGGGCGGAAAAGCGCGGCTGAAGGGCTCTTCAAGCGCGGGCAAAGAAATCATCTCTCCGCCAGCTTTCAAGAATCGTTTCAAGCGACCTTTGAAATGCAAAAACCCATCCTCGTCTTGAGAGACCAAATCACCGGTGCGATACCACATCTTACCGGCCACCTCCACGAATGGACTGGGGCCATCGGCTTCATAATAACCACTGAAGATCGACGGTCCGGCGACCAACAACATGCCCGTCTCCCCTTGGGGCAGAGGTTGATCGGACTCGATTTCGACAATGCAGATTTCGACGCTCTTCACCGGTCGGCCGACCGTCCCCAGTCGAGGATCTTGGACGCTATTGGCAGACACGACGGGTGAACATTCCGTAATGCCGTAGCCTTCTAAAATCGTTGCGTTGGGGGCCAAGCGTTTGCATTCACTGAAAATGGCATCGGAGCATTTCTCGGC
>CAKQNH010000169.1 GCA_934255105.1 uncultured Pirellulaceae bacterium | reverse complement strand
CAACCATCCGTGTCGCCATCAGGTTTTTCAAACTTCAAATCTCAAATCTCAAATCTCAAAATCCCATCATGATTGATCTAACAGGACGCGTAGCATTGGTGACCGGTGCGTCGCGAGGCATTGGTCGCGCAACGGCACTGCGGTTGGCCGAGGCGGGTGCGGACGTGATCGTGAATTATGTCACCAGTTCGGCGGCAGCCAAAGCAGTTGCCGAACAGGCTGCCGCGTGGGGGAGTCGTGCGGCGACCATCAAAGCCGACGTGAGCGAGCCTGAAGATATACTCAGCATGTTCGAGTTCATCGGTCGCGAGTTTGGACAACTCGATATCTTGGTAAGCAATGCGGCCTCGGGCGGGTTTCGAAGCCTGAGCGAAGCGACAGTAAAACACTTTGAAGCCACCATGAACACCAACGTCCGCGCATTGATGTTGCTAGCGCAGGGGGCCGTACCTTTGATGCAGCACGCAGGGCCGCGAAAAAAGATTATCGCGCTATCGAGTCACGGTTCGCACCGAGCCCTGCCCGCTTATGGACTGATCGGAGCATCCAAGGCGGCGCTCGAGAGTCTAGCCAGACATCTGGCACTTGAATTGGGAAATCAACAAATCAATGTCAATGTACTGTTGGCTGGCTTGGTGGAAACCGACTCGACGCGTGGGTTTCCCGGCAGTGAATTGGCCCTGCAAACGGTGGCTGAGCGTCGCGTGGTCAACGGGCTCCCTCTTTCGCCCCAGGCCATAGCCGATAGTATCTTATTTCTGGCCAGTTCGCTGAGCGATTTGGTGCAGGGACAAACTTTGGTTGTCGATGGCGGAGAGACGCTTCACGGTTAGTCGTCTCAGAGTTGCATCGAAGATATTTTCTGGCTTTCCCGGCAACGACCCGAGCATGACATTTCCGCTGCGTTTATCTCCATTTGAAAAGTTCGTGCTGTGGGACGAGCGGCAGCAGCAACCGATGACGGGCTTCATCGAGTTGCACTTCGCGTCGCCGATCGACGTGGAACGTCTGCAAGCCGCGCTGATGGTGGCCGTTCACCGCCACCCCTTGCTGGCCAGTCGCGTTGTTCAGCAGCAGGGGGATCTGTGGTGGGACTACGATCCGCAGTATCAGCCAGAAATACTGGCCGCTTTAACCCATCCGCCGCTGCGTCAAGGTTGGCCGATACCGATCGATCTGCGTCGCGAGTGCGGCAGTCGCTATTGGTATGGTGCCACAGAGCAAGGCTGGCGACTGATGATCCAATTTCACCATGCATGTTGCGATGCAGTTGGACTTCGACGCTTGGTCATCGATATGTTGTTGAGCTATGCACAGTTAACCGCTCAATTGTCGTCAGCCGATAACACATTCACAGCCAGCGAGCGCGATGGCGGGGGAGCGGAGGCATGCAACGAAAAAGTGCCGCCGAGTCTGTCGGAGCAGAAGCCATCGCACTGGGAGAAACTTTCAGTGGAACTGCTGGCCGAACGCGCCGATTATGCGAGAGCTTATAGCACCCCTCCCAAACGACCGCTGACGACTTGGCAACGGATTAAGAATACTCACTATTTCCATTTTCGTTTGCCGGCCTCACTGCGTGGGACTCCCCAAGACTCGGATCGACGGGAAGCTGGCGATGAGCAAGAGCCGGTGCGGCATGCACGACTCAACCGCCAACAATCCCAGCAGATATTTGAGCGGACGCGCGAGCTGCGCATCGGAGTCAATGATCTTGCAATGGCGCTTATGTTTCAAACCTGCAGTCGCTGGAACCACGCTCGCGGTGAGCGCAGTCCGAAGTCGCGCATTCGCTTGCTGATGCCGTTCGACTTGCGCACCCGCGTCGACTTGCGGATGCCTGCCGCAAATCGGCTGAGTTTTTCTTTTCTGGGGCGTAGTGTGGGGCAATGTGCCGACTGGGACGCACTCCTGGCTAGCGTGCAGCAGGAGGTACTGGCTATCAAAGAGAGCCGCTTGCCGCTCGACTTCTTAGACGCTCTAAAACTGGCCGCCAAGCATGAACGCCTTATGAGATGGGTGATCAATCGCAGTCGACGAATGGCTACAGTGGTGTTGACCTATACGGGTGACATCAGCCGTGGGACGCAGCGCTATTTCCCCGTGCAGGATGAGATGCTGGTGGTCGGGGATACACAGTTAGCCAACATCTATGGAGCACCGCCGATTCGCGAGCACACCAACATTTCGGTCGGTCTGTGCGTTAACTGGGGGCAGCTCTGCTTTTCTGCCGCGTGGAATCGAGCCGCTATGACCTCAGAGGAATGCGAGCAGTTTCTGGGGCAGTACGTTGCAAGTTGGCAAGCTTGGCTAGCCTCTGTAGATCCGTAAATCCGTAGGAGCGCAGGGCAATGGCGACGCGGAGTGATTACAGCGCGCAGTAGAGTTGCAGTCGGCGTGCTTGTCTGAGGAAACGAAAAGAGCCCACTCTACGGAGCAGGCTCTTCTGGATTTATGCAAGTGGGTTGAACGAGTTCAACTTATTCGGCAGGTTTGTCAGCGGCGGGTGCTGGTGCAGCTTCTGCATGCGCTTCGTCCGCATGTACGGCAGCCGCGTCAGCCGGGGCGGTAACGTCGGAGGCGGATGGTGTGGAGTCTACTACGGGTGCTGGTTCGCAGCCAACGAAAGCAGCCGACAATGCTACGACACAACCCAACGCTAGAAATTTCTTCAACATGCGGATCTCTTCCTCAGAAAATTTAAACTCAACCAACGTGACATAAGCACCTGAAACCTACGACCTTCATGCTTCTGGGAGCGATGTGGTCGAAAGGCAGATGGTCACTAGAGGAGAGATGCTTGGTCGCGAACAGTTATTCCCGCATGTGCGGAAATTTTTCTGAATGCGTTTTGCTTTTGCCTAGAGGGCTCTCAGGACCAACTCTTTCTTGCCTAGAACAGGCTGGCGGGGTCGCTGCGAAATAGCTTGCGGATGGCCAGGGCCCCGCTAATGCTGCACATGGCGAGCGTCAGCAGCCATACGAGGCCAATGCGATCCCAGCTCATGCTCATTACCAGCCCGCTGCGCGACGCTAGCAACCAGTACATGCCCTGCGAAACCAGCAGACCGGGTACAAAGCCCAAGCAAGCTAAATAGAAGGATTGCGATAGAATTACGCTCCAGAAATAGGCCTTCCCGTATCCCATGGCTTTGAGCGTAGCAAACTCAGGCATGTGTTCGCTGATGTCGGTAAACTGGATCTGAAAGCAGATGATTGCCCCCACGACCAAGCCCATGATCGTGCCGATGAGGAAGATTTTGCCGATGGGAGTCTGGTTGGCCCAAAACTTCTTTTCTCTGGCGATGAAGTAATCGGTCGGTCGAACCTCGATCACCTGCGGTGCGATTTGTTCGATTTCTGCCGCGATTCTTGCCAGCTCGGCGGCCGAAGTTGCTTCCACCTGAATCAGCCCTAGGTCGACCACATCGGCGGTCGCTCCGCCCGAGCCGCGCCAAGGGAAGTAGCTGTCGAGCAAACGAGCACTCATCATCAGCGAGCCGTCGTTAGCAAAATCGGTCCCCAGCGTGAACTGCCCGGCGACTGGCAGGCGGCGCCCGTTGAGTTCGATCGATTGTTGCTTGAGTTCTTCAGGGGTTGTCGCAAAGCCATAGGCGGGCTTGCTGCGCGTATCGACCAGGGCCGCTCGCTGGTCTTCGGCTGCCAGCAGGCTGCTAGCCAACTTCGAGTCGCGAATGAAGCTGGGATGATCTAGTTCAATGCCGATCACACGCACCGGTCTAGGCACGTGGCCAGCGACCATGACGCGCGCCGTGGCGCGTTCGACGCTCACGCTGCAGACTGCCAGGACGCCGGGGATCGAAGTGGCCCGCTCTAGCAGTTGGCGAGGGAAACGCTGCTCGGTCGAGATGTTATAACGCGCCTGGCTGAGCATGGCTAAGTTGGCGACGTGGCGATCGAACAGCGTGAATAACTGCACGTTGTTGTCGATCAGTGCATTGCGGAAGCCGATTTGCATGAACATCAACACCACTGCGAAGCCCACGCCGGCCGCCGCCAGCAGGCATTTGTTCCAGCTACTTGTCAGGTTTTTCCAGGCTAGTGGTGTACGCATAACGCCTTGGTCGTTGAGTAATCCGGCTTAAAACAAACTGGCTGGTTCGGCTTTCCAAAGTTTGCGCAGGGCCAGCAGACCGCTACCGCAGCTCATCAACAACCCGAGCACGGCAACCAGCACGATGCGGCTGGGGTCCATCAACATCGGAATACCCGACAGACGGTAGGTCAACCGGTAGAGCAGCTCCGCTGCGATCCAGCCGCTAGCGAACCCCAGTAGGCTGAGCACGACGGCTTGAGTCATGACGATACTGGCCAAGTAGAGGCGTGAGTAGCCCATGGCCAGCAGAGTAGCATATTCGCTGAGCCGATTGGAAACATCGGTCGCGAGAATCATGTAGACGATAGCCGCTCCGACCAGCAGTGACAGCGCCACGCCCATTTGGAAGATCAGGCCGAAGGGGGTTTGCCACAACCAGTGGTAGCGTTCGGCCGCCAGGGCTTCCGATTTGGTGAGCACGGACACGATTCCCGTGTTTTCCGCATCGGTCGGGGCGACGTATGATGAGCTGCGATTCTGCACGGCCTCGGGGCTCAATTGCAGACGTTCCTTAATTTCCCGGACAACCTGTGCTTGCTCTTGCGGATCGGAACTGTCCAGCCGCAGCAGGCCCAGCGAGGTGGTCGACTGAATGTCCCAAGCTGTCATCCGCTCAAAGCCGGCGGGGGTGGTAATCAACGCGCCGTTGGCGGCCAAGCCGGTCCCCAGCTTGTAGAGTCCAGCAATCGTAAAGTCGCGTCCACCAATTTCGGTGTGGCGACCGATATCTGCAGCGCTAAAATGTCCAATTCTCCACGGTAGATATGGAATCAGTCGTTGATCGTCCCAGGGGCCGTAAGCTTCTTGGGTGCTATCGTCCAGCAGAATCGTGTCGCTGCGCAGCGAGGCGGCTTGCGATTGCAGTTGCGGCGTTTGGAAGAGGCGGCTTTGCGGTTCGTAGGCCATGACTGCAATGGGCAGAAATTGGCTTTGGAAGTCGTCGGGTTCATGTTGAGTTCTGGTAGGGAGCGAGCGCCAGTTTTGAACGCTGATCCATAGCGGGTCGGCCGATTCAACTCCAGGAGTGTTGGCCGCGACGTTCAGATCGCTGCGTTGGATTTGTCCCGCTTCGTACAGGTGCAAGTAGTCGGGGGCGCGGATCAAGACATCAAAATCGAGCCTCCCCAGCACGTTGGTGGCGGTGTGAGCTACAGCCCCCATAAACCCCAATTGCATGAAGACCAGCAGCAGAGCAAAGGCGACGCCAGCGATGGACACGCCCGTCTGCAGCGGCTGGTGCAACAGGTTGTGCAGGGCCAGCGGTGTCTTCATAGCGATTCGTGGGCTGGCTGGGGCGAAGCGGTTGCGGCTGATGAATCTTCGCCAGGCTTGTCGGTGTCGATACGAGCCTCGACCTGCAACTGCAACCAGTCTTTGGCGATCTCGGTCGAAGGCGCGTCTAGTTTGATGGTAGCGGTCACCGTGCGGTAGTCGGCCTTCGCCAGTGGGTCCAGCGATCGCAGTTGAGGGCGTCCCACCAAGCTAAACTTTTTGGTGACGGTGCCATGCAGCGTTTGCTCTCCCAAAGCGCGGCTGGTGATCGTGGCTGACTGTCCCAATCGCACCGCAGGCGCGTCCATCGCATTGATCTCAATCTCACATACCAGCGAACTCTGATCAGCCATTTCGATCAATGGGCGAGCCAGAGTGGCTTCACCGGGGGCCGCATTGATTGCCAGAATCACGCCGGAGGCTGGGGCTGTCAGTCGCGTCGTCGCGGTTTGCTCCACCAAGGCGGCGATCTCTAGGTCGAGTATCTCGATGGCTTGCGAACTCTCAGCGGCTGCTAACAGCTCGCTCGCGCTTCGGCGTTGTTGCTCGGCCGCTTGCAGACCCCACGCCAGCTCGTCCTCGCTCTGTTGCTGCGACTCTGCCAGGCGGCGGTAGTTGAGTTCAGCTTCGGCCAGTTGAATGCGTTGGCGATCGATTTCCAGTGCGCCCACAAACTCGCTGGTGGCCACGTTGGATGCGATCGCTTGCAGTTTCTTTAGCACCTTTTCAGAAGATTCGACCTGTTGTTTGGCCAAGGCCAGCAGGTCTGTGCTGCGCTGTGCGGCCGCTTGTTGGGATTTCAACTGCTCGAGTTTCAAATCGGCTGAAGCCAACTGCTGTTGGGCGCTCGCAATGGCTTGATCGCGCTCGCGAACTGCTTGTTCACGTCGCTTGTGCAGTGTTCTTAAGCGAGCCTCTGCCACTTGGCCCGATTGTAGTGTCAGGAGCAGTTGTCCTGGTTCTACCTGCTGGCCGACGGAGACCTCGATGTTCGTAATGACATCTCCGGGCGGAGCCGATAACTGCACGATGCCGCCCGCGGGTAGAATCTGCCCTTGAGCTATGATGCGTCGTGGTGTTGAGGCCGTGGAGGATGCGGATGAAGATGGTTGGGGATTGGGCTGCGTGCAGCCCGCGCACAGCAGTCCAGTCAGCAGTATCCCGCACAGAAGCAGGGTGGTGCGCGACCATGCGGCGCAGGGATTCGGTCGCGGCCTCAAGTGACGCAGGTCGAACTGAGGTGAATGAGCGGGGCAAAGCATAGGTAGTCCGAGGTCCTGGTGCAGAGTCAGAGTCCTGTGCAGGGTGACAAAAATGGTCCACGCGTGTGGCCCGCTCGATTATAGTTGACGATTAACTAAGCTGCTTAATAACTGAGCCGCTTGAACGGTTTTTTGCCCTTCCGCTGCCGAGACCCGCTGATGTCGGATGCTTCCCCCTTAACTTCTGCCATGCGGTTCGACCCGGCAATTCGCAAGCTTATTGCCGCTGGGCAGGCCCCCGCAATCGCTGCGCGGGGGTTGCAGCACTACTACGGCAGCGGGGAATTGCGTAAACAAGTGCTGTTCGATAACTCGCTGGATATTTACCCCGGCGAAATTATCATCATGACCGGCCCTAGCGGCTCAGGCAAAACAACTTTGTTGACTCTGATCGGTACTCTGCGAGAGACTCAAGCAGGTGAGTTGGTGGTCTTAGAGCGACCATTGCAAAGTGCTACTAAGTCGGAATTGCTATCGCTTCGCCGCGAAATCGGTTTCATTTTTCAGGCTCACAATTTGTTCGACTCGCTGACGGCAACGCAGAATGTGCGGATGGCACTGGAATTGGCTGACTCAAGCGGCAGTCGCCGCAGTCAGACGGAGCGAGCGCGCGCCATGCTGGAGTCGGTCGGTTTGGGCGAGCGAACTGGCCACAAGCCGAAGCAGCTCTCCGGCGGCCAGAAACAGCGCGTGGCTATCGCCCGTGGACTGGTGCACCAACCTCGTCTGGTGTTGGCCGACGAACCCACTGCGGCGCTGGATGAGCAAAGCGGCAGGCAGGTGGTCGAGTTGCTCAGGCGCATGGCCAAAGAGCAGAAAGTGACGATCGTCATCATAACCCACGACAATCGCATCTTGGATGTAGCCGATCGCATTATCAATCTGGTCGACGGTAGCATTCGCAGCGATGTGTTGGTCCAAGAAACGGCTATCGTCAGCCAGATGTTACTCAAATGCGAGGTGTTCCAGCATATGACCCCTCGCGGTCTAGCGGAGATGGCCGATCATTTACAATGTGAAACAGTGCCGCCGCAGCAGACTGTCATTCGCGAAGGAGAGGTGGGCGACAAATTCTATTTGATTCGCAGCGGGCAAGTCGCCGTGCGCCGCAGTTCACAGACGCAGCCGCTGGCCATCTTGGAGGAGGGGGATTTCTTCGGGGAGATGGCCCTGCTCACAGGCCAGCCTCGCAATGCCACGGTGGAGACGCTAGAAGAGACGGTGCTGTATACGCTGAGCCAAGAGCGCTTCCGCCAAGCCATCGCTCAACAGGCGTCGTTTGAGGCTGAGATCAGGGCAAGTGTGTTCGATCGGCAGTAGAGCCCTAGTGCTTTGTCCAGCCTAAGTCTTAAGGTTGCAAGGTTGATTGTAGAACGGTTGTCCCAACCGTTTTCCGTAGTAACGATTGTCCCGACCGTTTTCCGTAGAACGATTGTCCCAATCGTTTTCTGTAGTAACGGTTGTCCCAACCGTTTTCCGTAGAACGATTGTCCCAATCGTTTTCTGTAGCAGTTGGGACAACTGCTCTACATACTACCTCCCTCAAAACTGAAGTCGAACGGAGCGCCAGAAGCAAATGCATGTAGGCATTCTGGGTGTGATTCAGTCTTCGGTGGTGCAGTATTGGCTGCCAAGGGGGAAGGGATTCGCGTTAGTATGGGATTATCGCGGTT
>CAKQNH010000168.1 GCA_934255105.1 uncultured Pirellulaceae bacterium | reverse complement strand
ACAGCCAAGGGTGAATCATCTTGGTGTAGCTGGCAGTATTCGCAGCGATGGCTCGCTCGTTCCCGCACGATCGCCCTGGTCGTTTCGTTCACCGTCATTGAGAAACGGGATTCAAAAGGCGACGAGCCTGCCGCCGAAGCGTTGCGATAAACTTGTTTGCCCGAACGTAGCCCTGGTACTCTAGTCGCTCTTGGTCGCTCAAGTCGCCTTCGGTCGACTTGGACGCAAGTTCTTCGATCCGTGCACGAAGATCCGGATCGACATCAAAGTTAATGGCGGTCTCAACTTTCTGTTGCGGCAAGACCTGTCGCAATACGGGGCTGACAGCCCGATTAAAAGCGGTGGATTCTGCAGTTGGATTCATGCTTCTCAGTATAGCAATCGAGGCCCAGTAAAGCCAGTAAATAGACAACTGCGACGGATCGCGGACACAGCACGTTGACAGGTGGCAAGTCCGAGACAATAACCAACAATTGTCGCTGAGTTCATCCCACCCACCAACGTGCTGTGGCCCTTGAGTTCTCTGTCGGAACTTGAACATGTACTAACCTGAAAACCGGAGGCTTTGATTTTGATACGCCTCGACAAAAGGCAATAGGCTTCAGTCCGCCATCGAGAAGCTCTACCAAATCCTTTGGATACTGTATGAGTCCATCGTAGCATCACTACTGACGATTGGGATTTGCTCGGCGATGGCCTGCGCGATCATTAGTCGATCGAATGGGTCGCGATGGTGGAAGGGCAAAGATGCTTGTATGTTGGCGTACTCGACCGTGATCGGCAGGATCGTAGCAGAAAGGTCGCCAACTGCCTTATTCATCCAGTCGCGAAACGCAAGTGAGAGCTGCAATTTGCTTAGCCCTACTTTAATCGACAGTTCCCAAATTGTGGCCGCGCTAATATGCAATTCATTGCCGAGGTCTTGCAGTGCAATCGTTGCTTGTGGCCCAAGCAGGCTTGGATTGTCGACGGCCCAAAGCAATACATGAGTATCCAGCAACACTCTCACTGCGAGTACTCACTAAAGTCATCCAGGGGAGCATCAAAGTCGGGAGTGATGTGAGTGACGGTCCCTGCAAGCGTACCCAATTTACGAATGGGTCGCGGGGTAATCGACGCATCAGCAACACGAATCAGTCGCCCGATCGGAAGGTTATTTTTCGTGATCACAAGTTCATCGCCGGGGGCGAGACCTGCGAGCAACGTATCGAGGGCAGCTTGAGCCTCGGCAATCGACACTGTAGTCATGTAAAACTCCTTGACAAATCTCACCTCATATCTCTCCGATCCAGTATACACGCGGATTCGTTACAACGACCACCCTGGCGAGTTGCACGGAGACATTCGGTCGCTACCAACGCTTCGCCAGCGCTACTCGCGCTGGGGTCAGACCGGCGGCGAGTACCTGGAGGGCCTACTGCACGAAAGCCGGTATGGCAAACGCGAAGCTCAGCGTGTGCTGGCCTTGCTTCATGGCTATCCACACAAAGATGGCTTGGCAGCCATGCAGCGTGGGATTCAGTATCACGCTTACGGTTATCAGTCGCTCGAACGCATCTTGGCGCACTTCGGGACGCCCAAAGCGGCTTGGGAACTGCTCAGCCAGCGAGAGCAGGAGACCTTGCAAAAACTCACGCAATCGACATGCGTGGAAGCTCGCCGGAGCGACGAGTATCAACAACAACTTGACAAGAAGAACTAGGACGATGACCAGCAAAGCCAAAGTGAAGACTCTCAAAGCGAAGCTCCCCAATCAACCGCCCAACCACCGCGAGAAGATCCTCCAGCATCTGGAGATACTAAAGATCAAGATGAGTGCGGAGCTGCCACAGTTGGGGACACAGCACGTTGCCAGGTGGTGCTAACCTACCCGCCAACGTGCAGTGTCCCCGCTGGCGGGTCGCCCTATGGCCCCAGCGGTCGGTCGCTGGCCAAGGCAGGCGGCGGAGCGACTGCGACCGTGGTCGAATCGCGTGAGTGCAGCAACTACGAAGAGAAGCGAATGTTGCCCGGTTTGGCATCGAAATAGAAAATGCCAAAGCCTTGGAGTTCTTCGAGCAGGCTTTCGACTTTATTCCAGTCAGCCCCGCACAGATCGGCGATTTCCTCGCGCCAGTCTCGAAGCACTTCGACAGTAAAATCGGGCGGTCGATCGACGTATGCCTTGGCAAAGTCGAGAATGCACGGCGGGAAGACAACTGTCATTTCGACGATTTGTTTGGTATCATCGCAGTCGACGAGGATAGGGACGGCGAAGCCTTGAATATCGACGACCGAGAGCTCCTGGAGTCGCAAGTACGCGTCTCTTTCACGAAGGTACGAGTCTCGGCGTTCGAGAGCTTTGATTGCAATAGCCATCAATCGATTCGGAGGTCGGACATGCTCAAGAGCGCTTTATCAAATGGCTATTCACCTCAAGTTCGCGGCTGGTTGGTGATTGATGGAGTTCAGCACGAACTAGCCCAGGTCGGTCCCGACTTCTGCATAATCCGCGAGCCGTTTTCCATCGACTCTTTCGTTTCAGGCGACATTCAAGCCGAATTGATCATTGAAGTCGACGGAGACCAACGGGCCGTAGCGGTCAAGTTGTCTCCAAGTCACTCGTCGTCTCCCAAAAAACTACAGTTTTGTAGGGTCGAAGCTTCCTAGCGCAGTTCGATCAATGAGGCAGCGTTCGGTTGAACGCGGATTCATTGCGACCCGGTGAGGGGCATAGCACTTGGATAGGTGGCAAGCCTGAGATGCTGGCTAACGACAGTCGTCAGGCTCATCCCACCCACCAACGTGCTGTGGCCCTTGAATTCCTGCATGGTTTGCGATCCAAAACTTCGCGCGGCGACGCACTTAGGGACATAGCCCGTTGCCAAGTGCGCACGGGGACCGCTCGCGGGGACACTGCGCTTTGCCCGCTCGCGGGGACACTGCGCTTTGCCAGGTGGTGCTAACCCACCCGTGAACGTGCGGTGTCCCTTGAGTTCTCACTTGAGTCTCCTCCAATCTCGCACACATGGCACCTCACTTCCCAGCCTGAACGTTCGTGGCAACTGACATTCCTAGTGCAAGTGCGTAGCGCTGGAGCGTCAACATGGTGAGGTTTGCCGTTGGATCGTTTTCCAAACGCGAAAGTGCGCTCTGTTCCAGCCCGCTACTCGCCTCGACGGCCGCTAAGCTTAGTCCAAGTCGTTCCCGTTCTGATTTCAATTCCGCGATGGCGGCCTGCGCATCATGCCGCATGGCCTCCCAAGCTTTTTTCCGGTTGCGCCCTTCCGCCAGAATTGCAGCCTTAGTCGCTTCAACTTTTTTCCTCGCAAACGCAAGTCGCTTTCGTTCTTCGGCAGTCAACTCTCGCCGAACTCGTTCGTGTGTTGGCTTCTTTTTCATGGTGTGGCCGCAAACTTTCGACCGCAGAAATTTGATTGCTTGTGGAGGACGATTAGCCAACTCGATTGGCTTCAATGAGGCCGCGATCTTTCGATCGCGGAAAGTTGCTTGATCGGACTATCTTTCCGAATCAAAGCTCAGGCTTCAATGGAGTCTGGTGATTCCAGCGGTCTTAGGTATGGTAACATACTGAGTTTCGAAATACTATGTTACTGAGATTAGATTTGGAAAGTGTGAAAACCTCGCGGATGTCGCTTGACTTTGTGCCGTAAATTGATAAAAAGAATAAGGCCGCCCCACGTTGTCCTGTCAGACTTTTGCGCGGAGCGGCCCCTACTTTACCGCGGAGTTCCCGCGATGACCGCTATTATCGGCCATCAATGAGGGCTCCACAAGCTTTAATTTCTGGAGTACTCGAAATGTTTGATTTATTGGAAAATGCGATCGTACGCGTTTACAGGGAAATCCCTGTGGCCGTAGAGCCGATTTTGACTACCGAAACACTTCGCGAGGAGTTTGTCACCAAAGTTCGGTTGATCTGCCCAGGGGCAAGTGAAGACGAGATCTTGCAGCACCTTGTCCGGTTGAGGAAGCGAGGTGAAGCCAATGGCGGCTTGCCTCGCAAGGCGAAGTATTAGTGACGCGTTCTGTGCTACTGCATCTATTTAAAGCTGCCGCAGTAGGGTTTTCTCAATTGCGGCCTATCGGATTGATACCTCTGTAACCATGCGAATTTTGAGCGGCCAGTATCAATTCCGATATTCGTAAATACTTTCATTTCAACTTCGGTCGTGACCAAACGTGTCACAAGCATTTGCTAGTTTGGTATCTTGCAGTACCGATTCCTTCACAATCCAAGCCAAGCCGACGGAGACCTAAAATAATGAAATTATCTGAACTTCAGAGCGCTGTCCGCAACGCAGCCGCATTTCGATGTCGAACACGTTTGCAGCCGGCTGGCGGAGAGGGAGACAAGGTCTTCCCACCTACGTACGCAGGAGCCGTCTATGCGATGGAGATGCGACGAGTCGCCGGCGTCGAAGAGCCTGTGCGATGTGTTTTGCTAGACTCGGTGCAGAGCCAGGCCAACCGCGCGGAGGAAGCATTGCAGGATGCAGTGGATGAGGAACGAATCAACATACCTGTGGTCGAGGTTGATTTCAATGACATTCCGATTGTCGATCCTGGCTCGACGGACGAGGGGTTGTATGAACCGATCGGGCGTGTTACCAGTCTTGAAGCGCCACATCGTATCGCGGATGCGATCCTGCGCGATAGCGAGCTCGACGGAAAGCCGTTTCGCAGCACCGATGAGGGACGCAAAATCATCGTGGCAACGCTGAGAAATGCGACACCTTTATTTGAACTATGCCCCACCGCGCTAGTCTATGGCATCTGGGACTCCACCGGACCCAAAGGTGGTTTGGGCGTCAAGTTTCAGAGGGCGGTAGTCTCAGAAATCATTGGCATCGACGCGTCGTTGGGGGTTAAGACGAGTAGTCGAATGGACCCGCTTGCGATTATGCTAAAAGCTGGACCTATCTACGAAGGCAGCGATGGCGCTTGGACGACCAGTGCGGAATTAGCCAAGGTTGACAAGAGCAAGAAGCCCGTGCTGGTTGGCAAAGAAGGCAAGCCCTCTGAGGTTAATCACGGCAATATTGCTCCTTCTATCTCCGATACGGTGCGCGATCCGCTCGGGGAAGATGGAGCGCGAGTCTACCTCGCTGGCGGCGTCACGATTCGATATGCAGAGCAAACAACAGTGATCTCTTTGCCTGCACTCCGACGCTTGCGGTTTCCGCTGGATGCGAAAGGCAAGAACGATGCCGATGTGAATCGTGCGGCGCAGACTGTTCTAGCTGCATTGGGACTTTGTGGGGCCGTACTTGCGGCTGAACGCGGATTGGACTTGCGATCGCGTTGTTTGTTGACTGTGACGGAAAAGCCGAAGTGGGAACTGCTGTCGAGCGATGGTGAGCCACCAAAACCATTCCAGTTGACGGCTGACGAAGCGATTCAATTGCTCGCAGCTGCAATCAAGGATGCGAAGGCGAAAAAACTGCCGTGGCGGGAAGAGGCTCTTGTGCTCAAACCAGCGAAGAAGTTGATTGAATTGGTTCGCAAGAGCCAAGAACTGGCCGTCAAGAGTGGTGCGGAAGAGGGAGCCTAATTGTGAGTTCTCTAACGATCAATGTCGATTTCATAACAGGGCGCTGCGTGGCTGCAACTGTGGCGGATCGCGATAAACCTGAGTGGCCGCCTCATCCTGGACGACTCTTTATGGCAATGGCCGCTGCTTACTTTGAGGCTTTCGAAGCTGAAACGGCCACTGATACCAATGTCATAGCTGCGCTCAAATGGTTTGAGTCGTTACCACCGCCAGAGATTCACGCTAGCGAAGCACCTGAGCGCTCCAGCGTAAAATACTATGTGCCGATCAATGACAAATTGACGGTCAATACTTCGGTCTTGCAGTCGACACCCGGACTTGCCCGTTCCAAGCAAGAACGAAGCTACCCTACTGCGATCCCTATTGATCCGCTCGTGCAATTTGTCTGGCACAATTTGCCCGACGTTGAGCAGCATTTCGAAGCACTGACTAGGATTTGTGCACAAGTTATTCGTGTCGGCCATTCGTCATCGTTTGTCCGTGTCTGGGCCGAGATCGATCAACTTGAGCACCTAAGTGAATCGCAATTTCGCGTTCAGTGGAATCCCTCATCACGCGCGACGAAAGTGCATGTACGGATCGCTGGTGAGGGTGAGCTTGAACGGTTGAAGGTTGCATGCAATGCGGACCAGATCGAGCAATTTGCGGACCTAAAGCTTGAGATCGAATCTCTCAAGGGTAAGGCACAAAAAGATGCAAAGGCGGCATTCGAGAAAATCTTTGGCATGCCATTCAAAAGTCATTTGCGAGCTCCTGATCCCACACCCCCTACGCTTGGATTGTGGCAAGGCTATCGACGTAGTGATAACACTGATGAATCCGACATCATAGTTGAGGGTGAGCATTTCGATTCTGAACTTTTGGTCCTAGCCAAATCGGACCGCCATGACATGCGAAGCCTTGGCATCCAAGATACACTTGCTTTGACGACGCGACTTAGGGCCGCCGCCATGTCTCACTGCCCAGAAAATCCTACGCCAGCGTGGCTAGGTGGTCATGATCCAGTTTCGGGAAAACCTACCGCAGAGCCTCACGTCGCGTTTTTGGCATTGCCCTGGGTTGGGAGTAAATATGCCGACGGGCATATCATGGGACTTGCGATGGCATTACCTCGCTCTTCGTTCGTCCCCTCCGAGGTTTGTGGGCCAATGCTCGGCCCTTTGTTGTTCGACAAAATCGGTGAGCCCCGCGATGTAGAACTCAAACTTGGCAATTTAGGTACATGGCATGTGGTTTTAGAAGAACGTCCAGAGCCGCCGCAGTCACTGAAAACCAAATCTTGGGTTGGCCCCAGTTGTACCTGGGCAAGCGTAACGCCGGTCGTATTGGATCGCTTTCCAAAGACGACGGTTGGCGACGACCGACGCGCATGGGAAGTAGAGGTTCGCCAAACGATCGCCGAATCCTGCTTGCGAGCCGGTTTGCCGAAACCAATCGAAATCGACATCGATACAACAAGCTGGCACACTGGCGCACCGCGTGCTTATGGGAAATCAAGGCCATTTCGCGCTGAAAGTCGAGCGAATAACAATCGTAACGAAACTGTGCCACTGGGCGATGGTTTTCCGAACATGCCCGCGCGTAACGGCAAGCCGAGCCGTCCGCAAATACACGTTTTCCTCCGCTTCGATCGCAGCGTACTCGGACCTGTGCTGGTTGGGGCGGGGCGTTTTATCGGCTATGGACTGTGCAAATCGGTTGAACTTGAGAGGAAGAAGAAATGAGTAAGTCTCAGCCACTGCCGCTGGAAATTGATGATTTTGACGCGTTTTATCGCGCGGTGAATAGTGAAGAAGACAAGCCAGATCGATCACCTTTCGAATGGCAACGTCGTCTGGTGCGTCAGGTCTGCCGCACTGGTTGGCCAGACTACATAAAGCTACCAACGGCTAGCGGCAAGACGACGACCATTGAGATCGCTGTGTTTTCACTTGCCTTTCAAGCCGCCATAGCCAATCGCAAAGATGGACGATTGACTGCTCCGCGTAGGATTTTCTTTGTCGTCGATCGCCGAATTATCGTAAACGAAGCCTTTATTCGCGCTCGATCGATTGCAAATCGCCTTCGTGATTCACTTGTGCCAAGCAAGTTGCAAACCGGCAAACCTGAACAACGCCAAATTCTTGGCGAAGTTGCATGGTGGCTACGGCAACTCACCGGCGATGATTCGGCACCACCCTTGGACTGCTTCGAGTTGCGTGGCGGTATCTATCGCAACGACTCTTGGGTTCGCTCTCTGCTACAGCCAACCATCCTAACAAGTACAGTTGATCAAGTTGGCTCGCGTCTGCTATTCCGTGGCTACGGTGTTTCGGATCGCAATTTGTCAATTCACGCGGCGCTTACAGCCAACGACAGTTTGATCATCCTGGATGAAGCTCATTGTTCCAAGCCTTTCAGCCAGACGCTGGACGCGGTTAAGCGCTATCGCAGCGAAAAATGGGCGAGTCAGGTTGTTGAGTCACCTTTTGATTACGTTCAAATGACTGCGACGCCACCTGCGGATTTAGGCGAGTCGAAGGTCTTCTCTCTGGAGTCGACGGACTACGAAATCGACTCAGCACTGAAGTTGAGGCATGATTGCAGTAAGCCCGTTGAGTTAGTTATTGCCAAGAATGCGAAGAACGCGAAGCCTGCGACCGTTGCCAAACAACTCGTGAAAGAAGCGATGCGATTGGCTAAAGCACATGGTCTACAGAAGGTTGCTATCGTTGCGAACCGCATTGCGATCGCTCGAGAAGCATACAACGCATTGTGCAAGGAATACGCAG
>CAKQNH010000167.1 GCA_934255105.1 uncultured Pirellulaceae bacterium | reverse complement strand
CTTTGTAAAATTGGCGAAGTAAGTTATCTACCTTCGCTACGGATTTATACCGAATAAATCGTTACGACCTGCTTAATGTATCGCTACCCTGGACAGCGGAAACTGAATCTCAGCGCAGCCGAACTCAATCGGATGACGGATGCGGCCAATAAGGCGTCATTCAATCGCGAAGGCGTGCGGGAACTATCGCTTCCAGACGATCAGCAGTCGCACTGGGTCTGGCTGCGCAATGACAGTGGCAGCGATCGAGCGCGGTTCGACTGCATGTCGCTTGGCGATCCGCTGTTTGAGATGCTAGACGATGGCACAGTGGATCTGCTTTTCAAAGGGCTGACCGCAGCGGCAGACAAGACGCCCGCGATATTGCTTGAGCCCATCGCTAATGGTGCAATGGGTAAGGCAGTCATTCATGGGTTGGCATTGGCTAAGGTGGGGGGCGGTTCTACATCCGAACTGACAGCCACGCCCGATGCGACCAATCATAGACTCACGCCGGGCGGCGACATCAAGCTACTTGCAGCCCCACATGCCAGCGCGGTCAAGCTACTGCCGGTGTTGCTCGGTGTAGGCGGCGGCAGCTCACCCGCGATCCCCCGCATCTTCCGAATGAAGATCATGGGGCGCAACTCCGCGAATGCAATAGAGTGGGACGATAGCTTCGGCAGCAACAATGGATGGATACACTACACGCCAGGGTCATCAAATATCCTGTCGCCTGAGTTGGGCGTCACAGCCGTAGCAGACACAGCAGGCGGGGCACCAGCCGACGCTGAGGTTCTCCAGTTCGCAAACCCTGGGGACTATCGGATCGTGATCAGTTACCAAGTCGGAGTACACCCTACTACACTGCGAGCCCTGATGAGCGGCTGCAACGTGAATCAAATCGGATCGGGAGCCCTGGGCGATTTTGGTGCTAGGCGATTCTCCAATTCGCCTACTGCCTCACTCTCTCCATCACTTGCCCCAATGACCTTCGTAGACGTTCGCGTCATCCGCACCACAGTAGCCAACCAGCTAATGCGTGTCTCTATCTGGGCCGTCAAGGGAACAGGCTTTCCGCCACTTGCCGAAGGGTCTGTGTCGGTAGAGCGCTGCGCCTAGGCCATGTGCTAGATGTGGCGCATGAGGCACTACTACTGTGCCCGCCGCCATTGAACCCTTTTCTCCTGCTGGGGATGATTGGCGCAGGAGAAACATGATGACCGACGAAAAAAATCCAAACGAAGAACAGTCCTACGAACTGTCGCGCGACTTGATCGCAGAGCGTGAATACTTCGCATCGATGGCGGCTGGGACTATTCCACCCAACATTCTGCGAATTTTTACCATCAAGCCCACAGAGCCGACTGAATAATGTTTGTTCCGTACCCCGCCGCTAATCTACTGCTCGGCGTCCACCTGCGCGACGAAGTTGACGACCCCATCACAGGGCAAGCTCACGACGCCGTGGGCCTGTCGGTCGCGTACCGGCTGGAGACATCGGGCACTTACGTCGAGGTCAGCCTAGTAGCGGGCACGCCGGGCACCTACGTCGCCAATTCATGGGTTGAGATCGGAGACGGTGAGTATCAACTGTGCCTACCAAATGCGGCCTTTGCGGCTGGCAAAGAAACCAAGCTGCGAGTCATCTTTGGTAGCAACGACCCGCTATTTGACACAGTTCGCGTGGGCGCTGCTCCGCTAACGGTCACCTGCCCAGTTACGCCTGCCACTATCACCGATGGATCACTAGTCGATGCAGCACTAGCAGAGGCCATCGCTGGTCCGCGCAGCGCCTCAGTAGATGGTGTCAGTACCACGAGCCATTCGTTGCCCGACTTGATTGCCGCCGCCAAATTCTTAGCTGCTCAAAAAGCAGCCGCGCAGCCGCATCGTGGGATTCGGTTCTCTAAGATTGTCCGAGGGGGTTCCGCTTGATTCTTGACCAATATGGCAAGCCAATAGCAGCCACCACGCAGTCGCGATCTATCCGCGCACGATATGACTCTGCCGCGACCAATGACGACAACCGCAACCACTGGGCGAACGCGGACAGCCTGAGTGCGGTAGCTGCCAATAGTGCTCACGTTCGACGGCGCTTGCGTGACCGCAGTCGCTATGAGGTGGGCTCCAACTCTTACTGCCGAGGCATCCTCAATACGCTGAGTGCCTATACTGTCGGGGCAGGGCCGACGCTGCAACTCACCTACCGTGGCGGCGATGCTTCGATCGATCAGTCCGCACTACGCGCGGCGACTCAACAGGTTGAGCGATTGTGGAGCAACTGGGCTTACACCCGCAAACTCGCGCAGAAGCTCGCAACGATGCAACTAGCCATCGATCAGGATGGCGAGGCTTTCGCAATGCTGACCAGTGGGCGCGTCAGTATACATACGCCAGTGCAGCTCGACATCCGTCCCTACGAATGTGATCACTTCGAGGACCAAGCTGGCAGCGATGATGCTGGGGTACGGATTGATTCCGCAGGCGATGTTGTCGAGTACGCATTCTCAGCGGATCACCCTGGCGATAACTTCTCACTTGCATCATCGGAATGGATCGATGCAGACCAAGTGATTCACTTGTTCCGCACTGAGCGACCTGGACAACTGCGGGGCATACCGAAGACGACACCGGCCCTGCCGCTGTTTGCGTTGCTACGGCGGTTTACTTTGTCGACGATTACGGCAGCGGAGACAGCCGCCGACTTCGCAGCCATCATATACGGTGACCATGCGCCCCATGGCGACGAAACTAGCGGTGCCTACGCTCCATGGGACCGCATACCATTCGAGCGTGGGGCAATGCTTTCGGTCCCAGGCGGGATGCGGCTGGCACAGCTCAAAGCAGAGCACCCCAACGCGACGTATGACGAGTTCGTCAAAGCAATTTTGCGAGAGATTGCGCGATGCTTGGGCGTCCCAGCAGTATTGGCCTTAGGCGATGCATCCAAATACAACTACAGCTCAGGCCGACTGGATCTGCAAGCGTTCAATCGGCAAGTGGAAGTCGACCGCGCACTTATCCTAGAGCGCGATTGCCTGGACCGCATCTTAGAGGCGTGGTTAGACGAGGCACTTCTTATTCCAGCCTTTCTGCCTGAGCTGTTTGTGCAGCACGCAGCCGACTTCGAATGGGGCTGGCGCTGGGCGTCGCCCGGTCATGTCGACCGCAAGAAAGAGGCAGACGGTCAAGCTGTTGAACTGGCGCACCACACGACCACGCTAGCCCGTGAATACGGCAAGCAGGGACTCGACTGGGAAACTGAGCTGCGTCAGCGAGCACGTGAACTTTCAGTAATGCGCGAGCTGGGTATTACGACGCCACCGCCACCGCCACCGACGCCGGATGAACCCGAAGAAATCGTCGAAGACGAAGAAGAGGAAGAGGCTGAAGCATGAGCACACTTATCCTGACCGACCGAAAGACATCCGGCCCTAGCGCAGGTGTGCAGGTAGCCGGAGAGATCGCCATCTTCGCACGCGGGGTATTTGACGGGGCGACGGTAGAGATCGAAGCCGCGTTGAGTGACACTCCAGCTCACTACGTACCATGCAGCGGATGGACTGAACTTACCAGGGGCGACGGAGCGTTTGTACGTCCTGGGATGACGCTTCTCAAAGTCATTGACGGCAACTACTGGGTGCGAGTAGTGGTGCTCAATGCAGGCCCAAAAACGAACAGCACAGTGGAGACTAACTATGGGGCGTAAAGCGCATCCACTGCCACCGATCCACGCAGCAGATAGCCATCCTGTCATCACTGCGCACGGTGCGACGGCAACTATTGAGGCTGCTGCCACAAGCGAGGACGGCAAGCCAGTTGGACCGCCTAGCTACTGGCCAATTCTTACAACGGTGGGCCGATCCGAGTAGGCGGCTACGACATGCCCGTGGTCATCGACCTTGACCATTTGCAGGGGCTCGACAGGGACCACGCGATCTACCGCGATCATGACCGCAACCGAATTTTGGGCAGCGGCCAAACGACCCGAGTAGGCAACTCGTTGCAGACAACAGGCAGCCTGACTAATGACACGGCTGACGTAGCTGAGGTGGTACGCCTTGGCAAAGCAAACTTTCCGTTTGAGGCTTCGGTGGGAGCACAGCCGCTTGGCTTGATCCGGCTTGCAAAAGGCAAGACTGAATTCGTAAACGGTCAGACAGTGACCGGGCCGCTGTACATTGCACGGCCCGCCAAACTGAAAGAGACGAGCCTCGTAAATCACGGGGCTGATGATTCTACTTCGCTGCACATCGCAGCAACATTTCCTCTGAAGGAGTTAAGTATGGGATTCGAAGCTTGGCTAACCGCCAAAGGTTTCATCAAGGCTGAGCTATCGGAGTCTCAGCTAGCATCGTTCCAAGCGATGTTCGACGCAGAATTGAAAAACGATTCGAAGGAAAAGAGCACGCCGAGCGTGGATGCTGTCTTGCAAGCAGCCCGCGACAGGGAGAAGCGACAATCCAGCTATGGCCGCATCATCGCTAGTGCTATGGATCGCGGCATGGACACCGACACAGCAGAGAAGCTGGTAGCGGCTGCCACCAATGACAACCTCAGCGAGACTGATTTCGAGCTGACTGTACTGCGCGCGACCCGTCACGAAGGCAGCAGTCGGGCTGCATCGAGCCACGGTAGCGACAACCCCGAGATCATCGAAGCGGCTATCGCCCGTTCGATCGGCTACAGCGAGATCGAAAAAGCGTACAAGCCAGAGGTCCTTGAGGCTTCCGAGCGACAGTTCAAACACGGCATGAGCCTTGTCGAACTGATGATGATGGCCGCGCGTCGCAATGGTCATCGAGACATCAGCCACCGCGACGTGAGGGGCTTGTTGCAAGCAGCCTTTGCACGTGTGCAGGCGTCCGGGCCTTCGACTTACAGTTTGGGCGGCGTGCTCAGCAACGTAGCCAACGAGATGATCCGCGCTGGCTTCGATTCGGTAGAGTCCGAGTGGCGCAAGGTTTCCGCCATTACGCCCGTCAATGACCTGAAGGAGATGAAGAGCTATAGCCTGACTGGCGACTTCACGTACCAAGAAGTCGGTAAGGGTGGCGAGCTAACCCACGCTACCATGGGCGAGGAAGAGTACAGCAACCGGGCTAAGACCTACGGGCGGCTGTTTGCGATCACGCGTACCGACATCATCAACGATGACTTGGGAGCCTTCAATCGCGTTCGAACGCTGTTGGGCCGCGGTGCTGCTTTGGCCTTCAACAAGATCTTCTGGACCGAATGGCTGGCGAATGTTTCGACGTTCTACACCAGCGGACGCGGCAATTACTTCGAGGGCGCAACCAGTGTTCTCGATGTTGATTCGCTCAGCACAGCGTTTGGGATGTTCGAGACGCAGACCGATCCAGATGGCAACCCACTAGGCTTGTCGCCTGCCGTGTTGGTTGTGCCGTCGGCTTTGAAGATCAAGGCTAACAGCCTGACGCGAGATCCAGAGATTCGCATCGACGGCGCTTCGGCCAAGACTACGTATTCGATTTCAAACCCGCACGCTGGCAAAGTCGAAGTAGCTTCTTCGGCCTACCTGAACAATGCCAACATCCCGAATGGAAGTGCGACCCATTGGTGGCTTGCGGCCGATCCGCTTGATATGCCTGTCATCGAGACGGTCTTCCTGTACGGTCGCCAGCAGCCGTTCATCGAATCGGCAGACGCTGACTTCGATACGCTGGGCGTGCAACTGCGAGGCTATCACGACTTCGGCGTGAACAAGCAAGAGCATCGCGCTGCTGTCCGCAGCAAGGGTGCTGCCTAATGGATCTTCTGGCCAGGGCTGAAGCCGCAGTGAGGCGCGTTCGTCGTGCCTCACTTAGTCACCTCGCTTATTACTCGCGTGGCTGCTCTCACTTCCCTGTGCATGTAACGCAGGGGAGCACAGTGGCTGTGAGTGATGACGAGGTGACAGCTCGCTCAGTCGATTGGCTGGTTGAGGCTAGCGAGCTTGTTCTCAATGGCCACCGAATCATGCCGCGAGACGGAGATGAGATTATTACCATCCGCGGCGGAAGCATTGGGCGATATTCGCTCGCACGCTTAGGCGACGAGCGATGCTATAGGTGGCATGGGCGGGACGGCCACACACTGCGCCTGCACACCAAGCACACCTACCGCGCCCCATGCACGACAAGCGACCCTAGCTTTCTGATAGTGGTTCGGGGTGAGGCGTACAGCCAAGATGTTGGCCTAGCATCCGGCACCATCGACGGCCAGACAATCACTGTCGAGTTCGTTGATGAAAACGGGACGGCAATATGGACGCTGACTAACGACAACGGAATCACTATCACGGGCGATAGCACATTCACTGTGTCCCTCACAGCCGAGCAGACCACGGCACAGCCTGCGGGCCTGCTACACGTCACGATGAGCCGCAGCGACGGCACAACAACAGTCAAGTTCCTGGATAGCCTAGCGGAGGTGAGATGAGCCACGTCAAGCAGATACTCACTGACCTAGCGGCTCTAGTTGCCACCTACCCACTAGCTGCTGACGTGCTCACGAAAGTAATGTGGGTGCCCGATGTAGAGCTTGAAAATTGGAAGGGCGGTATCATCATCGCTCCTGAGAGCAGTGCCGTAGAGATAGTCTCGCGTGGCTGCCGCAAGCACACCACCATCGTAACGATAGCTGTGCTACACCCACTGAGCAGCGCACGAGCAGACGACATGGCCAACACGACAGTAGACAGCCACCACGCATTGAGTGAGCAGATAGCGTCATCGCTACTGGGCTCACGTCTGACGTACCAGGGCGCAGTGTGTACAGCAGTGGAGCGGGTGTTTGCCGCCAATCACTGGCGAGAGTATCGCCTGTTCGGCGACTTCACCCGAGCGACGATCGAGCATCACACGACAGGGAGCTAGTCATGCTGATTGGCTGTGACATCATCGACGAGCCCGACGTGGAGCAGTGTAGCGCCACGCTACTGAGTGCAGCCTGTGACGAGCCCACGAGCGATGACTGCGCTAGCCCGCTGGTCATACACTGCGGCTGCGAATGTGCCCCACCGCCACCCGGCGTACAGAAGTACGTCCACCAGCAGATCGTTCCCGCGAAAACATGGATCGTAAACCACAACCTGAACACGACCTACTGGCAGGCGGCAGTCTTCGTCGGTGGTATTCCGGCGCTCGCACCGATAACCACAGTCAGCAGCAGCCAGCTCACGGTCAAGTTTAGCTTGGCCGTCGCAGGCTGGGTGGTGGTGGAGGCATGACAGACATCGAGCAGACGCAGCTATCGGTACAGAATGCACTAGAGGCCCTATCCGGGCTAGGCGACGTACGCACCCGGCAGCACGCAGCTATATGTGCCTTGTCGCCACTAGCGCCACTGCTCACTGAGTACACCATAGCCCTGCGGGAAGTGGTGGACACGCTAGCCGGACCAAGCCACACCCAAGCAGTGTTGACGCTGCTCATCGTGCTGGAACGCACGACCAACCAAGTAACCCGATTCTATTGAGCGATTTAGGAACAACGATGGACCCACTACATGCAGCCGCCAAGGCTTTTCGCGCTTGCCGCCTCAACCACGCCAAGAGCCGCAACGTAGCGAGCTATCTGACCCGGCTGAATTTGATCGGCAGCGGCCTTACGACATCAGCAGCGAACGAGCAGATGCCCGCACTGAATGAGCTGCTGGATGAATGGTTTGCCGCCCGCACGAACGACCCAGCGTTTGTGCCGTCCATGGTGGCAGCGTCCGAGCCTGCGACTGCCGATCCGGTGGAAGAGTCGCATGAGCCCGGTGTGGAAACAGATCCAATCCGAGACCTTGAGCAGCGCAGGCTTGCCGAGCTTGAGCGCCAACACAACCGACACCCCAAACCTAGACGAAAGTCACAACCTCAGCCTGACTGAGCTTCGCTACTCTTACTCATTTGGAGACCCAACCATGGCGAGTCCAACCGCCCAAGACGCCGTGAACTATGCGCGTCGCTTCCCCTGCTCAGATGCACGCGCTCGATGCCTTGCGAAAAACTATCTCCTGAACCACGGTGAATCGCTCGAAGAGACGTTGCGACTGATTGAGGAAGCCGGGGCGATCATTAGCGGAGAGCCGGTAGAGACTGCTCCAGCCAAGCCCGCAGCCAAGCGCAAGCGAGCCAAGGCCAAGGCAAAGCCCCTGCCTGTCGTAGAGACGTAATGCAATGAGTGGCATAAATCTTACGCGTTCAACGACGCAAGGATCATACAAGCTGCCGGAGCACAGGCTTCATCCGTCAGCGCGCGGCATAGACCTCAAGGAGATCCCCGCGCATATACGCTGGCGAGCGTTGGACGATGAGACGCTGGGGTTTATCGCTGAAGAGTATGTCGACGGTGTATCGGCGGGCGACCTGGCCAACCAG
>CAKQNH010000166.1 GCA_934255105.1 uncultured Pirellulaceae bacterium | reverse complement strand
CGCATGCACAAAGCGGTTCGCCCGCGAGAGTTCTTGAGCATCGAGGTCGCGTGCTGCCTGAGCTATTTGCGAATCGGTGGCGACTAAGGAAACAGTGGTCAACCGCGCTACCCGAGCAGGACTAGTGAGTGGCAATGTTCCGTAGCTCCGCAGTTTACAAGGTGGGGTGGGTTCGAGAGTAAAGTGGCGCAAGCTTACTCCACGCGGTAGTAATCAATTGCTTGGCAATGGAAACTTGGAATGCAGCCAATCTTGCGAGGAGAACGAGAGCCGTTGGCTGTTTTTGTCGAACTGGGTGTTGATTTTTTCAGCCAGTTTGCCATTCATGTCTTCCAACTTCTCATCCACCACACCTCGCAAGCCATTCCCTAGAAGCTTGGCAAAATCGCCTCCTACTTGGCTGATCCGCCGCACGCGGTAATGCGTCAATTCAACGTGCGCGTAGTCGACATGAGGCTTGATCTTAATGTCTGGAGGCAATTTGAGTACGTTCATTTGGAACTGTACCGTACCGACGATATTCAACCTACAGACCGCATCTGCATTGGCGCTGATACTGACAACCTGGACGTCTCGCGTCCATTGACTGAGCCTACCGAATACATCCAGCGGGCAATCTACGGCGATTTCGAAAGCGATGCGACTGTCGGGAAGCAGTTCCAAACGCTTGAACTCGATACGTAGGTTCTTTTCAGGCTCGACGATGGCGATGCTGTATCGCGTCCAGGTCCCTGAGTTAACCAGCTTCGTTCGGCGTCTGGTTTCCAAATGGCCATTTTCGCGCCAAAATTTGACCCCGTCCCAGACCTCTTTTTGTTGCCCCCACTTGCGATCGTCTTCGTAAACAGGGGGCAGATTGTCGTGGACCATGTCCGTCAACCAACCAACCAACTGGGGCGTCGCAAGGTTCTCGGTCTGGCCATTGGCCGTAGGTGCGAGCATTGAGGCGATATGTAGCGCCACCACGGCCCATAAGATGCACGACATTCGACTAATTACAAGCATCGGCGAGTTTCCTGGAATTCCAGTGCAGCGATCGGGTCAATACCATTGCCAAGGTTAGGTGCCAGTTCATCGCAGCCGACTCAGACGTCGAAGTTTCCGCGACGTCGGCCCAGCGTGTGGACGCTGGGCTGCTGACAAATTGGCCTGCAGTGCTAGAATTTGGAGACAAACCAGCCCCTGAGACAGCAACCGGGCGATCCAAGCATAGCACCTGGGGACATTGGCCCGCAAGGAAGATTGCCGAGAATGGACCGCTGCCCACTTTCGCCCTGCGTGCCAACTCCCTAAAGCTGGAGTCCGGTCGAACAGGCAGCGCTTTCGCTGCAAAGTACTTTCGTCCAGCGAGGCTATCTTGAAATATCACTTGCCATACTCAACAGTCATCGATCCGTGCCCACCACATTTCGCAGCGTAGATATCACCGGCCAGCTAATTTTCCTCGGGACAGGCACGTCGGTCGGTGTCCCTACCATAGGCTGCGGTTGCGCTGTCTGCTTGAGCAATAATCCGCGGAACAAGCGCTTGAGATCGTCGGTGATCTGGGGATTGCCGGAGGGGAATTTGTTGATCGATACGACGCCCGACCTGCGGACGCAGTTCCTACGGGAAGGACTGGGAGTGGCCCATGCGGTGGCCTACACGCATGAACACGCCGACCACATCTTTGGTTTAGACGATTTGCGATTATTCTCTTTTTATCTTGACGGGCCGGTACCGTTGTACTGTGAACCGAACGTAGAGCAGCGCATTCGCCACAGCTACGACTACGCCTTCAGCAATGGCCCACAGACGCATGCTGGAGCAATTCCACGATTGAAGTTCCGCACGATTGGACTCGACGCGTTCCACCTGCTGGGTGCCGAGGTGCAACCGCTGCGGCTGATGCACGGACCCAACTATCAAGTGCTAGGCTTTCGCATCGGAAATATTGCCTATTGCACCGACACAAACTTCATTCCCGAGGAGAGTTTCGAAATTCTAGCAGGCGTCGAACTGCTGATCCTCGACACGCTACGTCGCGCCCCGCATCCAACCCATTTCCATCTGGAGGCCGCCCTAGAAGCCGTCGCTCGCATCGCCCCTCGGCGCGCTCTGCTAACGCACGTCAGCCACGACCTGGAATACGAGCAGACCAACAGCTTGCTCCCTGCGGGCGTCGAATTGGCTTACGACGGGCTGCGTCTGCCCTTGGATCTCGGCTAAAGCACGAATTTTCTGTGCTGGATTTGTAGGTATTTGTAGGCTCGTAACGCGCGGCGCGCGGTTACGGCACGGCTGTGGTCTGCCGTAACAGCGCTACGCTTGTTACGAGCCTACGAAGTGAGCGTAAGGAGGTCGGGCTCGCCGAGCTTACCGTTACAGTCCGCACCATCGTTGAAGTCGCTGACCGACCGAGCAAAAGCGGCGGTAGCTCAGCCCCCACGCGCAGCCATGCGGCCACAAGTGGACTTAGATAGAGGGTTCAGCCCAGCGTTTGCCCCTTCACCATCCAAAGCCACTCATGCGTTCGATCTATCTGGACTACAGCACGACAACTCCGGTCGCGGCCAGCGTGCGCGAAAGCCTATTGCCTTTCTTGAGCGAGTTCTACGGCCATCCATCCAGTTGCCACTGGTACGGTCGAGCCGCCCAGGAAGCGATCGAGGATGCGCGCAGCAATGTGGCCTCGCTCTTGGACTGCCATCCCAGCGAGATCATCTTCACGTCGGGCGGGACCGAGAGTGTCAACTTGGGACTGCTGGGTGTAGCGCGGGCGATTACACGGAATATCCCCGAACTTGTGCCGCATTTCATCACTACCAGCCTGGAACATGCGTGCGTGCGCCAGAGTGCTCAGCAACTGGAACGCGAAGGTTGGCAGGTCAGCGTGCTGGGCTGCGATCGCGACGGACTGGTACGCATGGATGATCTGGAAGCTGCCATTCGCCCCAATACACGGCTGGTCAGCGTGATCCAGGCGAGCCACCGCATCGGCACCATCCAGCCTATTCCGCGCATCGCAGAAGTCTGTCACGAGCGCGACATCCTACTGCATACCGATGCGGCTCAAGGGGTGGGCAAGGTGGACTGTACTGTCGAAAGCTTGGGTGTCGACTTGCTCAGCTTTAGCGGCCACAAGATTTACGCCCCCAAAGGCATCGGGGTGCTGTACGCGCGGCTGGGCGTCCCCATCGAACCGATTTTGTATGGCGAAGCGTGTGAAGCGGGCGTCCGTCCTGGAACGGCCAATGTGTCGCATATTGTCGGGCTTGGGCAAGCCGCCAAGCTAGCTCAAGCAGGACTCGAAAGCACAATCGACAAAATATCCGGCTTGCGCGATCGCTTTCATCGGCAGCTTGAGTCGATGATTGGTCGCATCATCCCTGTCCACGGGGCTGCGGCACCGCGCGTGCCCGGAATACTCAGCATTGAACTGCCGGGAGTTTCGGCTGAGGCGATGCAACAACGACTGCCGGAGATCTGTTTCGGCCCGATGGTGTCCTGCAATGCGCGGACCGGCGCGCGAGTTGTCAATCCCACCCACGCGGCGCTCGGCTTAACCGCGCAGCAATCGTGTAGCACTCTGCTTATCTCATTGGGCTGGACCACCTCAGAGGACGAACTGCAGCGCGCTCTGCACTTGATCGCTGCCGCCTATGAGTCGCTGGTGCCTTAACAAATGCATCTGAGTTTTGTTAAACCGCTTGCCCACCGGGCAGCGCGCTACAGAGCGTGAACGCGCGGGGCGTTGCCCACGCGGTTTAACGAATGCATATAAGCGGCCGCTCAGGCATCTGGGTTTTTGAGTTTGCGGTAGAGTGTCTTGCGGTCGACACCCAGGATCCGAGCGGCCTGCGATTGGTTGTTGTCGACGGCATTGAGAACATGCGCGATGTACCGCCGCTCAATCTCTTCCATAGGGACCAACTCAGTTGGATCGTCGCCGCCAATATAGACCGTACTGCTGCGATGCTCGCGCACTTTTTCAGGCAGATCTTCTACCGTCAACAAGTTATGTCGCGTGAGAGTAACAGCCCGTTCGATCACATTGCGGAGCTCGCGAATATTGCCGGGCCAGGAGTAGGCTAGCAAGCGTTCAGCGACTACCGAATCGAAGCCTTCGATGGGTCGCCCGGCTTTGGCGGTAAAATGGCTGACAAAATGCTTGGCCAACATCAGCACATCTGTCCCCCGCGCGCGCAGCGGTGGCAAGTGCAACTGGATGACATTGATGCGATAGAACAAGTCCGCGCGGAAGCGTTCCTCTTCCACGGCGGTTTCTAAATCGCGATGCGTGGCTGCCAGCACACGCACGTCGAAAGGGATCTCGCGATCGCTGCCGACCGGGCGCAAGCGATTCTCCTCCAGCGCGCGTAGCAATTTGACTTGCATGGCCGAGGGCATGTCGCCTATTTCATCCAGTAGCAGCGTCCCCCCCTGAGCTTCTAGGAAAAGCCCTTTGCGATCTTGGCGAGCGTCGGTGAACGCGCCGCGGGTGTGGCCGAACAGCTCGCTCTCGAGCAGCGTCTCGGACATTGCCGCACAGTTGATGGCCACGTAGGGTTGGGCCGCACGTGGGGAATGATCATGAATCCAGCGGGCTACCAATTCCTTGCCAGTCCCACTTTCACCAGTGATCAATACCGATGCATCGGAGGCAGCCAAGCGAGGGAGCTGATCGTAGATACGCTGCATGGCCGGGCTATCGCCCAGCAGGTCACCAAACGGTTTGGCGGGGCTCTGCTGCTCGGTCAACAGCTTGACCTGCTTACCCAGTTGTTTTCGCTCGACAGCCCGATTGATGGTCAACGCCAGCAGATCCAGCTCCACCGGTTTAGTAATGAAGTCATACGCACCGGCCCGCATAGCTGAAACGGCTGTCTCCAAGCTACCAAAGGCGGTCATGACCACTACCGGCAGGTCGGGTCGCGTGCGGTGCAGTTCTTCGCAGAGCTGCAGTCCGCTGGTTCCGGGCATGCGCACGTCGGTCAGCACGACATCGATGTCGTGCTCGCGGATGATGTTCAAAGCAGCATCAGCCGATAGACACCACTGCGTCCGGTGACCACGCAAACGCAGATCGGTCTCCAACATTTCACACATACTCTGCTGGTCATCGACAATTAGAATCGAGCCGGCTGTCATGACTACTCACCACCCACGTCATCAGTTCCCAACGGCTGCCATTCGAAGCCGATCCCCGGACCATTGAGCAACTCGGTAGGAATTGTTCCATATCGCACGCGAAACATCGGCGCATAGTCTTGCATGTAAGCTGCATTGCCTGCGGGGCAATACTGGCGGCCATTGCCTTCAATGCCTGCCACGTTGGGCAAGCGAGCGGCGATGGCGGCGGAGTGCAAAAAGGAGCCGCCGATGCAGGTTAGGTCTTGAACACAAGTGAACATTTTATAGTGGCTGGCCGCTGCCCCCATCAACAGAGCCTCAGACTGCCCCTTGCAGGCTTTCAAAGCCACACCGGTGTAGCCGCGTTGCCGCGCTAACCGCAGGCTGGCCATGTCGGTCAAAGATTCGTCGATGACCACCGGGCGAATGCGCGAAATGCGGTGTACGGTAAACTCGCTACGGGTGGTCAGATCGCGAGGAGTCGGCTGCTCGATGTATTGCAAACGCTCGAATGACGGCGGGCTCAAACGCTCGATGCGCTCAAGCAGATCAATTACGTAGTCCTCGTTGGGGCACTGTTCGTTGAAATCAAACGACAGCTTCCACGGCCGCTCCGGTGCCACCGCTTCGCAGATGCGCGTCACCTCGACAATACGCCCCACATCCCAGTCGATGTCGTTACCCGCTAGCTTGATTTTCAAGTGGCTGATGCCGTCGGTTTGCAACCACTCTTCGAGCGTCTCGGGATAGCCATCGTTTAGCCGCGTTTTGATGTCTTGGTTGCTGAGCGGATCGAGGGCACCGACCAGATGATATAAAGGCATAGTCGGTTTAGGTTTTTCCGACAGGTAGTCGACCGGGTACTTCCCAACAAATTCTTCATTGAGATACGCACTTAAATCTTCATTGAGGAACTCGGCGGACATCAGGTCAAAGCTGTTGCGACCGTGCAACCTCCCAAAAGCGTCGTGGATGGCTGCTTCCAAAGGACTGGCCGCCACCATAGCCGCCAACTTGGGAATCGGCTCAGAGATCTTGTACTCGCGGACCATTTCGGTGCAAATGGCATCGCGCAATTTGCCAATGCGATGCGTGATCTGCAGCGGATCGCCAGTCAAGGAAGCGTCTTGGGCGCGCGCGGCCAGCCGATTAGCCAACTCGATCATCAGCCGCTGCGTTACTTTAGAAGGAATTTTGCTGGGCCATGCCCACGCATTGCCAATCGTCATTTCCCCCACACCGACGGTTTTCTTGCGACCGCCAACTTGAGTGACGGCGACTTCCGTACGAAGCACGCACACATCTTCTACAACGCGGCCTCCAAATTTCATGGGTTGCCGATAGAGGAACGAACGAGTACTGTTTTCGACCGATTTTAGATTGATGTCTGAAGCCTTGCCCATCGCGGAAGGTTCCCTTTCAGGTTTGCAGTGCAGACGGTTTAACCATGCAATTAGCGAATAGTGGCTTTCCGCACATTCCAGCTAACGCGGCTCTAAAGTAGCATAATTGCACCACGATTGGCAGGTGGTGTACGCAATCCAAGCCGGCTAGCTCTAGTGGCTACCCAGGGCCAGCTTTTTTCAGGCGATAGCCGCTGACCAATGCCAGCGGTGAATAGCGCTGCGGTAGGGCCAAGTTAAGCACCCACTCATAAGTTTATCCGCATCATTAGTCGCTTTGGCGTTGGCCGAGGTTGTTTGAAATAACAAGTAACTTATGCGTGGGTGCCTTTAAGAGATGTCTAGCAACTGATCGGCGGAGCGATCAACGACAATGGCAACGGATTACGGGCGGCGGCGGACAAAGGGGAGCATGAGCATCCCCGGCAATCGCTCCGTTTGATGCTCATCACGCAGATCTTCCAATCCAATCTGCATCCCACAGTGCCCTTCCTCAGGCTGCGACCGATAGGTGCGGAAGATGTAGTCCCACCATGGAAAGTTAAATCCAAAGTTGCTATTGGTCTCCCGGCGAATGACGCTGTGGTGTACGCGGTGCATATCAGGCGTGACCATCAACCAGCGCAAGCGGGCATCGAGCCACTGCGGTAGCCGAATGTTGCTATGGGTGAACATCGAAGTCGCGTTGAGCACTACTTCAAATACCAACACGGCTACGACCGGTGGTGCCAACAACAAGACAACTGCCAGCTTGATCAGGGCTGATAAAAGAATCTCGAAAGTATGGAATCGCAAGCCAGTCGTCACGTCGAAATCCAGGTCTGCGTGGTGTACCAAGTGCAGACGCCAAAACCAGGGCACGTAGTGAAACATCACATGCTGAGAATAGATGGCTAGATCGAGTACTAACACACCTATCAAGAATTCGACCCAAGTGGGCCAGCCAACCATATTCAGCAAACCCCAACCACTGAGATGCGCCCATTCGGCCGCCCCCACTGCGGTTAGTGGCACAACCAATCGTACCAATACGTTATTGATAACCACCAAGCCTAGATTGCTGCTCCAGCGCCATGTGCGTTTGACGGAGAGGGTGCGCCGCGGCGCAACGAGCTCCCAGGCTAGCATCAGTAGCAAGACGCCCGCAAAGCAGGACATGCGAATGATAACTTCGGTGCGTGCATCCATTTCCATCCCTCCATGGTAGTCAGTTCATGGATGGCATCTTCGCCTGGGCAGCTTTTTTAATCCAGGCCGCTGCACCATAGACGCCGGCCTGACTGTAATCAAAGGGCTCAAAACCAAGCTTTAGAGCGGGCGAGCCTGGTTTGAGACGGTAGTCATGCTTGTCGGGATCGACGAACATCGGATCAGCGATAATCGAATGTTGGTCGTGGCCAAGCTGCTGCCAGGCGGCGAGATCCATACCAGCGAACGAGATGGCTTCGCCGGCCGCGTTGAAATAGCAGTTGTAGTCCACCTGGGCTTGGATTCTATCCCACGGCCCGCCAAACAGAGCACCGGTCTTCCAGTACACAATGTTGCGTTGCAGCGTAAACGACAGATGCTCCTCGACTCGTGTGGCTGCGATCTGCGGATTTTGACTGCACACGAGGATATTGTTGCGCACCACATTGTCTTTCCCATAGTGCTGATGGAAACTGCCGGTCTTGGTGTTGTACACCAAGTTGTTCTCCATGGTGATGCCCGTGCTCCCTTCATCCGTGTACAGTCCCCAACCGCCGTAATCGGCGGAATAGATATCGTGGAAGACGTTGTTGCCGATGACCGTTCCCTCCGATGGTCCGAGCGTATAGATGCCCCCCATATCGCTCAGC
>CAKQNH010000165.1 GCA_934255105.1 uncultured Pirellulaceae bacterium | reverse complement strand
GCGTTTGAGATGTTTCAGATAGACCTGCATGGCTTCACTGGTGAGCAGGTGAACTGGAATGGCATCGCCTGAAAATGCATCCAGTACCAATACATCGAATTGTTGCGCGGGCTCGAACTCCAACGACAGGCGGGCATCGCCAGTAACAATAGTTTGCTCGGCGACACAATCTTGCAGAAAAGTGAAGTGTTTGCGAGATAAACGGATGACTTCGGAATTGATCTCGTACATCCGCACGCGATCCGCTTCGCGACCGTAGGTGGCCAACGTGCCCACGCCCAGCCCGACCACTCCAATATGGCGCGGCGCTTCGGGAGCGAAGCTATCGAGCAATTTCCCAATGCCGGTGCTGTGCGCATAGTAGGCCGTAGGGATGCGCGCTTTATCTTTGTCTACGAATTGCAAACCGTGCGTGATGCGACCGTGAGCCATTCGCCGCATAGGCTCTATGTCGGTCGTGCCCATTGACTGTTTGACTCGCAGCACACCGTAGAAATTGCGACTGATGGCGATCGTACCCGTATCGTGGCGACCGGCTTGCACCAGCACCCCCAACACCAGCAGGATCAGACCAGCCACAGCCACGGGGCAGGTCCAATGCGGTAGCGGCCAGCGGAAATTGTCCTCGCGTAGACGCACACTCATGAATAACAACAGACAACAAAAAATGCCGAAGTAGAGCTCGTTGTACGAGACAAATATTTGAGGTGCCAGCAGTCCAACGAACATGCCCCCCGCCGCCCCACCCGCCGACATGGTTAAGAAGTAAGCCGTCAAATATCGCGGATGCGGTTTGAGTGCCGCCAACTCGCCATGGCAGACCATGCAACAACTAAACATCATTCCGAAGAAAATGCAGATCTGTACTAGAATGGAAGCATCGGAACCGCGGCTGATTAAACCCACCGTGGCTACGATCAGGGCGGCAGCGACGGGGGTGTAGTACCGCCGCGAATACCAGCGTTCGCCATCGAAACACAGAATAAACGTCAACAGATACAGCGCCAGTGGCAAGACCCACAGGAATGGCACCACGGCCACATCCAAACAGACCTGATTGGTAGTGGCCAGCAATAAGATAGAAGCGGTCATGGACAAGCCAAACCACTGCGCCGTTAGTCCCCAACTCGGACGAGCTACCTGTGCCGTTTCCACCGCCGCAGATGCTAGGGCTGAGGTAGTGGAAGCTGGAACGCCGGCAACTTTGACACTGGCCGCCATACGCCACGCTCCCCACGCGCACAGCGCCGCAAAGCCGACGAACGCCCATGACCACAGACTAGCCTGCATGTCGGTCGCTAGACTGGGTTCCACTACAAACGGATAGGAGAGCAAGGCCAGCAGCGAACCCACGTTGGACAGCGAATACAAGCGATACGGTGTCTGTCCAACATGCGTCCGACTGAACCAACTCTGTATCAATGGGCTGGTCGATGAAAGAACAAAGTAGGGTAGGCCAATCGTGGCCATCAACAGCAACACGATGCGCAGCGTAGGGGCCTCTTCACCCGACGGCTTCCAACTGGCGTCTGGGATAATTGGAAGCATCACTAACGCCGCGACCAGTAGCCCCACATGCAACCATGCTTGACCGCGTGGGCTGAAAAATTTAGCGCTCAAGTGAGCGTAGGCATAGCCACCAAACAGCAGCAGTTGAAAGACTAACATGCACGTCGTCCACACCGCTGGAGTACCGCCAAACCAAGGCAAAATGCACTTGCCAATCAACGGCTGCACCTGAAAGAGCAGGAAGGCCGAGAGGAATATAACTACTGCATACAGCACCGCCAGAGATCGCGAAGAATTAGCCGATGTTCGCATAGTGAAATTCGTCTCCATGTCGGCCAGTCATCTCCGGCCGCACTGAAAAAAGGGAGCTCGTCCAAGCTGGACAGCCCATGTCCCCAAAATAGACCGCAAACAAGTTGCATGAGTTTGCATGGCCAAACGTATATTCCAGTTAAGGCGAGCGAAGAGCCGCAGCGTCGCCAATCAGAGAAAGTTGTGCTAAACCTCGCGGCTTGCGCCGCTGCTGCGGGTTATACAGATTGCAACGCGATGGAGTCGGCAATGTGCATTCTATGCCCGGCCGCAATACTTACCCGTGTAGGCCTCGCAACAAGCAGTCTGTGTAGGCTCGTAACAAGCGCCGCGCAGTTACGGCACGGACGTCGTTATCGTTGCGCGATCTGGCCCCGTGGCCTCCAGCGGTTGCGAGACGATATTGGCCACGATAGAGCGCAGAGAGCACAAAAGGTTGAACATCGAAGCAATGGATGAAGCAGGTTGGTCGCATGCGTTGCTTTCAATTTGCGGAATGCGCAAGCACTTACTGCTTAGTAAATGACCAAAGAGCTTGGTCGGTACGCACGAGAACATCATCGCCGGCCACTACGACGGAAGCGTTCGTGGTTTCATCAATAGCGTTCGCTGCTAGCTTTTTGTATTCGGTTCGGTCGGGCTCAAACACCGTGGTTGTGCCTGCCTTTGTGAGCAAGAACATCTTGCCATCGCCGGTCTTGGTAATGCTGGACCAAGTGCCACCACCGTCGGCGCGGCCCTTCCAAAGCTGCTCTCCGGTTTGGACATCCACGCAGTGCAATACGCCGCCGATGTTGCAGATATAGATCGCACCATCATCGACCGCACCGGTGCCCAACCAGCTTCCATCGTTCGGTTTGTGCCACATGCGATGCGTCTCGGTTACATCGCCGCGACCACCCGCGCGAACAGCGAGCGCTGCGCCGCCGTATCCGCCAAAGACGACGATTACGCCATCGGATTCCATCGGCGATGCATAGGCCAGCGGCGCTGCTCCGCCACAGTTCCAAAGCTGCTCGCCCGTCGCCGGATCGAAGGCGCTGATTCGGCGTGGCAGTGCTACGACCAATTCCTTGTGCCCGTCAACATCGACCAAAATGGGTGTACCCCAGGCACCGCGAAGGCGCTGAGCTCGCTCTTTGTCGCTGGTGAAATCATTGCCGCTGCCGTCGTTCTCAGGGCCGCTCATCGCCCGCTCAGCCTCATCGTCGAGCGAGTCGACTTGCCATTTGGTTTCGCCCGTGGTCTTGTCGACCGCAATCAGGAACTCATTCTTCCCGGGGCCAAAGAGTAAGATGCACAGACCATCATGTATGATCGGCGATGTACCGTAGCCCCACATGTGCTGCTGGGTGCCGAGGTCGCGACGCCAAAGCTCCTCGCCATCCAAGTCCCAACAAACGAGCCCAGCGGAGCCGAACCAGGCGATCACACGCTCGCCATCGGTAACAGGCGAAGCGGAACAAAACGGGTTGCTCTTGTGCGTCAGTTCTGGCGCTGCATGGGTCACCGAACGGTGCCACAGTTCGCGTCCGGTCTCGCGATCGACACAGAACAACGCGCGTTGATTTACTGAACTCAGTGGTTGCGTGTAGAAGATTTTGTCGTTCCATACGACCGGCGTCGAATTGCCCGCTTCGGGAAGTTCGATTCGCCACTTCACATTTTGCGTTGGCCCCCATTCGCTCACGACGCCGGTTGCCGATGTTTCGCCGCTGCCTTTGGCACCACGCCATTGAGGCCAATTTGACTGGTCCGCGAAGGTGGTGTTCGCGATGCCAAACACACACAAAACGATCGATTGTAGATGACGGATTTTCATGCTAGCCCAATTGCCTGCCGAAATGGTTAAATCCTCAATTGTACCAAGATAGCAACACCTTGGTCCATCCGGGGCTATCGGGGTGGGTAAGAACTTCCGCCACAGAGAACTATCCTGCAATGCGAAGCGCTTTACCAGTAGATCCTTGCAACTCAAGGTTCTGAGGACTAGTCCGCACGGCTCAGCGACGCGGTCCAGCGGCGGAAGTAATGCTGGCTGTTGGCGACGAATCCCTGTTCTGCGTCGAAATATAGATAGTGGGTAATCTTAATCGTGCCTTGGGTCAGTTCGACCAGATTGAACGAATTCTTCTCCGCCTCACGGCCGCGGCCGCGCCGCGATGTGGTGGTCCCCGACTGGGCGATGATGATACCGCGATCGCGATGTTTACCGGGATAGAAATCGAGCGTATTGCCAATATAGGCGCGGTGCAAATGGCCGCCCATAATCAGCTCCACGCCCAGCTCGGTGAATCGATTGATCGCCCGCTCGGCCATCGGCATCCGCGCGTCGTTGAGCGTATCTGGCGCGGGGGCAAAATGATGATGAGCCACGACGATCCGCGTCGCATCGGCTGGTGCCTGAGCAAAGGCTTTCGCGCAGAACTCCAATTGCCAACCGCTGATACGACCATTGCTGATGGCGGTACGCGGGGCGGTCGAATCGAGTCCCACCAGCACCGCACCGGGGACTTGCAGTACGGTGTTCAGCTCGGGATTGATAATTTCGCGATAGCGTCGATGTGGATCGGATAGGCGGCGAGCCACATCATACAGAGGTACGTCATGGTTTCCGGGAATGATCAATTGGGGAATCGCCGGAAAACGCTGCAAGTACTCGCGGGCAGCCAAGAATTGCTCTCTGCGGGCGCGCTGGGTCAAGTCGCCACTGACCACTAGTAGATCGGGTGCCAATCGAAAACAGCTCGCCAGAGCCGCTTCAGCCACTACGGGCACCAGAGGCGGCCCAAAATGCAGATCGGAAATCTGCATGATCCGCAGTTGAGGCTGTCCGCCAGCTAGATCGTCTTGCATGACTGGACGCCCTGCCTATTTGCGAAACCGCCACTCGCCTGCACAAACTGCCTCAGCCCGACCGCTACCACGCAAGCCAAACTGAGGCCGTCGATATGGGAAAGAAGGTTAGTCTTGGATCAATGGAGTCTTCTTTTCGGTGATGACTTCACACTTCTCAGACATTTCCGCATTCAGAGCCGTGTACTCATTCCACTCCTCGGGCAGATTGTCTTCGTGGAAGATGGCCTCGACCGGGCACTCGGGAACGCATGCTTCGCAGTCGATGCACTCCTCGGGGTGTATATACAGCATCGTCTCCCCTTCGTAGAAGCACTCGACTGGGCAAACGACTACACAGTCGGTATAGCGGCAGCCGACACAGGGTTGAGCTACGACATGCGTCATTTCTAGGAAACCTTTCAATATATCTTGAAGTAAACTGCGCGATGCATGGCCCCAAAGACCTCGCAAGGCCGGAGCGTCAGCTTTGTTTTATGGGAAATCCCCAATCGGATATTATGCTGGCCATTGCAAAGTGTCAAGCGACCGAACGCTTAGCACTGCACATAAATCTCTTTTGCTAACGGCTTGCCAGTGAATGACTTACGCTCACTCTCGGCGCGCCATACCGCACTTCCAATCCAACGTCACCCCAGCGTTCGATGCTTCGCGCAGGCCATCCCGCCAAGCATCGGTGCAGTGATAATTGCGCCGAACTGGATAGCCGAAAGCGCCTGCCCTGGGACAGACCATGCGGCCTCCGAAGTCTGGCGACTTCGGCCCCGGCAGTTCATACTATCGGCAGGGCGTCGGCAACTATCCAATTGGCGCGGGGCGAAGAAAGTGATTCCGACAAGAAAAGTTACTTGAAGTCTGCTCTCCCCCCACCTACCATAGGGTGATCGGCTATCAGAGCCCACTTGCCTCATGTTCCACTTCTAGTCCGAGAATGTCTGTGGTCTTATCCGATCTAGATCGAGATTTGCTAGCTCGCTGCCTGAGCAATACTCCGGGGGCATGGGAGGATTTCGTAGACCGCTATCTGCCGCTGATATCGCATGTGGTTAATGCCACGTCTAAAGTGCGTATCGGCGGATTGCCCGATCCAGTGCGCGATGACTTGGTGGCCGAGATCATGCTCGGCTTGGTCGATCAGGATTACGCCGTGCTGCGTCGCTTTCGCGGCCAAAGCTCGTTGGGAACGTACTTGGTTGTCGTTAGCCGCCGCATCGCGGTGCGGAAGTTGGCCAAAATGCGCCGCGTACGACGCACCACAACTAGCCTGGATGCTGCCGGTGCGGCAGTGGCCGGTACTACCGCCAGCGGCAGTACCGCGTTGCGAGTCGACGCTGCGCACACCTCGTTGTCATCTGCCGACGGCGTCTCAGCCGAAGTATGGCAGATGGAGAATGTCGAGGAAGTGCAAACCCTGCTGGCCAATCTGCCCAGCCAAGAAGCTACGGCGATTCGCATGTTCCACTTGGAAAACCGCAGCTACAGCGAGATCGGCAGCCACTTCGGCATTCCAGAAAATAGCGTCGGGCCATTGCTGTCGCGCGCCCGAGACCGCATGCGCGAACTGCGTTCTTAACGTTCCATCTTTGCACTGCGAGCCTAACGCGCTAGCGCAGGATCTCGAAGGTGTAAACTCTGCGCTATAATGAACACGGGCCGCCCAATGCATTGATTGATATAGAGGGCAGATGCTCGAACTAAAGCTGTTGGGGCAGGCGCGCCCACCAATGCAAGGCTGTGCCAATGCGTTGTTGTGTTGGAACACGGGTTAGGACCAAAGTTAGCGTCATGAAACCCCGCGCTAGCTTATTGAGCCCTCGACGGGTTGGTGCTGCGATGCACAGTGCCAGGCACCCAATCCCCAGATGACATCGTGGGCGTCGAGCGGAATCACTTTGCGGTGCGGCAACAATTGAGCCAGCAATCTCAGAGCGGCCTGATCGGTGGCTTCGTGCCGGAAGGTTGGCACGATGACGCACTCATTGGCAAACAGGAAATTGCAGTAGCTCTCCGGCACGCGGTTGCCGTCGATCATCCGCGGTGGAGGTGTGGGGAGTGGGTAGACCGTTAGCAGCGTGCCATCCACGGCCGTGCTTTGGCGAAGTTGCTGCACGTTGGCGGCTAGTCCAGAGCGATTGGGATCATTGACCTCCGAGCTCGTCGCCGCTACTACGATTCCAGGGGCAACAAACCTCGCTAGCTGGTCGATATGGCCATCGGTGTCGTCCCCCTCGAGTCCGCCGCCGTCGACCCAAATGATCTTTTCAACCCCCAATTGCCGCATAAGCTCTTCTTCGACCATGCTGCGCGTCCAGCCTGGATTGCGGGTGGGGCTCAGCAGACAACTGCTGGTGGTCAACAGCATCCCCTGGCCGTCGGTCTCCAAACCGCCTCCTTCGCAATACATCGGCGACATGCTACGAGTGCATCCGGCGGTTCGACAAATCGTTTCTGCAGCTTGCGCATCGTCGTCAAACGGAGGGTACTTGCCTCCCCAAGCATTGTACTTCCAGTCGATCCCTACGAGAGAACCATCGTCGCGCCGACGGACGAAGGTAGGACCGTAATCGCGGATCCAACAATCGTTGGTTGGAATGTGATGTATGCGGATTGGATGAACAGGCGTGGGTTGGCTGTGAGGCAACCGCTGGGCGCTGTCCTGCTTGAGGAGAGCCTCTGGGCTCAAATAAGCCTCGGCAGTCGGCCTCGCGTCAGGCGGCCCCGAGAGCACATGGACGGACTGGAACTGGCTGAGCGCCAGGATGAATTTGACGAAGACCTGCGGGATCTGTTCAAAACGTCCCGGCCAGGTCTCCAAGTTATGTGGCCAAGCGATCCAGGTGGCGGCTTGGCGTTCCCATTCGGCTGGCCAAACATGGGGGCTAGTGATTTTCATGCGGTGTTTAGCTTGGGCTATCCAAGTAGCGTTGAGTGATATCGCCGTAGGCGTCAATTCGCCTATCGCGGAGGAACGGCCAGTGCGTGCGGACGACGTCCAACCGCGACAGATCGCAGGGGACGATCACTAGTTCTTCACTTTCGTGGCTAGCGCGATGCAGCACCGTACCGCTGGGGTCGGCTACGAACGATGCTCCCCAAAACTGCAGCTCCCCTTCGTCTCCAACTCGGTTGGGCGCGCCGACGTAAACCCCGTTGGCGATCGCATGCCCGCGCATCGAAGTCTCCCAGGAACTATGCTGCGTTTCCCCGAACTCTTCCCGCTCCGACGGATGCCAGCCAATAGCCGTTGGATATAGTAGTATCTCAGCTCCGCGCAGGGCAAACAAGCGGGCAGCTTCGGGATACCACTGATCCCAGCAAACTCCCACGCCCAGGCAGCCGTGCTTCGTGTGGGCGACCTGGAAACCCAAGTCGCCGGGCGTGAAGTAGAATTTCTCGTAATACAGTGGATCATCGGGGATGTGCATCTTGCGATAGAATCCGACCATCTCTCCATCGACATCGAACGTGACTGCGGTGTTGTGGTACAGGCCTGGTGCACGGCGTTCGAAGATGGAACTCACCACTACGACTCGATGCTGCCGCGCCGCCCGCTGCAATCGATCGCTGGTCGGCCCAGGGATCGACTCCGCCCAATCAAATATGGCGTGGTCCTCGGCTTGGCAGGGATAGGGTGTATTGAAAACCTCTTGCAAGCATACAATGTGAGCGCCCTGCTTGGCCGCTTCCGCAATGCGCTGCAC
>CAKQNH010000164.1 GCA_934255105.1 uncultured Pirellulaceae bacterium | reverse complement strand
CGTAGCAAAACCGCCCTCGGCGATTCGACGTTCAATAAGATATTTTCCGAATCGCTGACGCGCGCGAAGCATAGGCGCTCATTTGCCACAGTGGGAAGACTTGCAATGCCTATCGAATATTATATCTACGAACCTCGTCTACGCCGCCATCCGCAAGGCAGACTTTCTGGTGAGCGTGATCGGCAATGCTAGTGGCATCGCGTCGCTAGTGATGACTTGACACGCCAAACGCTGCGTGAGGTTCACCACGATCGGACTGCGCAAATTGGCCGTCAGTGTTTTTCCCGATTTGCTGACCACATTCAAAATGTAGACCTGATCCGAACTGCGCAGCTTGAGCGGCGACAATTGCCGTGTCGGCACGCTGACTTTGTAGTCAGGCGCATACTTGCGCGGGCTGATCATCGGCAACGCGACCTGGGGTTGCGAAACCGATTGCAGCCAAGCTACATCGGAGTTCTCTGGGTCGGGCACAATCAACCAATGACGGCTGGCCTCAAACCCAATCAGCCCTTGCGGAAAGATGATCACCTCTGCTTGACTGGTATGAACTTGCCCAAAACGACTGGTCTTTACCAACATGGTTTGCGTCCCACTTGCGATTTAAAACTGCTCTTCGCACTATCTATCCCAAGGATCATCGGCATAATCGCTGCACAAGATACAGTCAGTCAGCGTTTTTGGCCAGATTTTCTGCAGCCGTTCGCTCGCTTCCCTGGCTTGGCATCAACGTTCCAGTTGGTCTGGGTTGATCGCTTCTCCCTCCCAGACGGCGGTAGTACCATCCCAGGTCAACACGCGATGCTTGCTACCGGGTGCCAGCGGACGGTCGATGCTGGGGAGCCACTTCGCCAAAAGCCGTTTCTGCTCTTGCATCTCTTCGCGGCTAGCCAAATTGGTCCATTCGTGCGGGTCACCCTGCATATCGTACAACTCCTCGCTACCATCGGCATAACGAATATAACGCCAGCGATCGGTGCGAATGGCGTGGTTGCCTTGATTATGAGAAGTGATGGCAGGCCAAGCGCGTGGCGCGTTGGGAGCAGCCAATTGTGGCGCGAGCGAATGGCCCTCAAGCTGCGGATTCTCAGGCAGACCGCACAGTTCCAACAGCGTGGGATAGATGTCCAGCAGCTCGACGCTCTGGCTGCTGCGCCCACCGGGCTTGAGATTTGGTCCGCAAAAAATCAGTGGCACGCGAGTGGAGCGCTCCCACAGTGTGTTCTTACCCGATATTTCCTTTTCACCGCAGTGGTAACCGTGGTCGGACCACAGCACAACGATGGTATTGTCCGCTAGGCCGTGCTCTTGCAGAGCATCTAGCACTCGCCCAACCATGGCATCGACGAAGCTGACACAGGCCAAATACGACCGCACCAACGAGCGCGACTCACCGGCCTGCTCCAACCAACTCAAGCGAGGCTCGGGGAGTTGCCAATGGAGATACCACGAAAACATCGGCGTGTCGTCCCGGTCCCCGGCGAGCATTGGTGGCATCATCAATGACTCTTCTGGGTATAGATCGAACCATTGCTGCGTGGCAAAACACGGAACATGCGGGCGGCGGAAACCGCAACTGAGCATAAACGGTTGGCCGCTGTCCTGCTGAGCCAGCTCGGCCAATTTGTCGACCGCCCAGGTGGCGACATGGTAGTCCTCCTGCTGGTCATCGCGTTCAGGATAGATGCCCCAGTCCATCAAGGGATGCCCCCCCTGCATGTTGATCAACTTTTTCGGTGGCGCCTTCCCCGCATTGCCGTGATAGCCCCACACGTCAAACTCGCTGCCATCCTCCCGCGAGGCCGCCGGAGGATAGGCATCATGGAAAATCTTGCCACAGGTCAGCGTTTGGTAGCCGTGCTGTTGGAAGTACTGTGGCAGCGTCACTACGTGCTCAAAACCAGGCACAGTGCGGAACCAAGGGGCCAGCCCATAGATTCCGGTGGTGGTCGGTCGCAGCCCAGTCAATACGCTCGTCCGCGACGGATTGCATAGCGGCGATTGACAATGCGCATTGGTGAATACCGTCCCCTGGGCCGCCATGCGGTCCATGTTGGGAGTCTGCGCTTGCGGGTGCCCCCCTAGACAACCCACCCAGTCATTCAAGTCGTCGATCGAAATGAACAGCACATTCGGCTTGGAGGCTATTGCCTGGGAAGGCTGCTCGGCCTGTGAGGCTTGCTCAGCCTGGGAAGCCCCCACTGCCTGTGAAGGCTGTGCTTGGGCTACCAACTCGCTCCCACTATGGACGAGTAGAAAGGCCATCCACGAAGTTAACCAGAGGATATGCCCAAAGCGGACACGGGGCATCAATGGAGTGGTAACGGGCATAGCATGGCTCACCAAGTGCGGCTTGTGATGACGCCCTCTTCGGGGCTACTGGCAGTGGCGTACAGTCGTCGTGGGATTCGTCCCGAAAGATAGGCATCACGCCCAGCCAACGCAGCGTACTTCATGGCGCGCGACATGCGAATCGGATCGCGGGCGTGGGCGATCGCCGAATTGAGCAACACTCCGTCGGCTCCCAATTCGAACGCAATGGAGACATCGCTGGCGGTCCCCACCCCTGCATCCACGATGACTGGATAGCCCGGATCGTCCTCCTTTAAATATTCGAGGATGATCCGTAGATTGTTTGGATTGAGTATGCCTTGTCCGCTGCCGATAGGGCTGCCGGCAGGCATCACGCTGGCCGCACCCACATCTTTCAGTCGGCGAGCGACGATCGGGTCATCGCTGGTGTAGCACAACACTTGAAAGCCGTCGGCAACCAGCTCGCGGCAGGCTTCCAGCGTAGCGACCGGATCGGGCAGCAGGGTTTTGCTGTCGCCCAACACTTCCAATTTGACCCAGTCGGCCCCTGGATTCTCCAGCGCGGTCAGGATCTCGCGTCCCAACTTGGCCACGCGCACGGCGTCGGAGGCGTTGTAGCAGCCGGCCGTGTTTGGCAGCAGCAGATACTTGGCGGGATCGATGTAGTCCAGAATATTCTGCCCCGAGCGATCGTACATCCGCTCGCGACGGACGGCCACGGTGACGGAATCGGCACCAGAGGCCAGCAGTGAATCTCGCATCAACTCCAACGTGTCGTACTTGCCGGTCCCAATGATCAGACGGCTGGACAGTTCATGGTTGCCGATGCGCAACGGCAGGTCATCCACGAGTGGGGCATTGCGCTGGGATGTTTCGTACTGGGATGCTGCGTGCTGGGACGTTGCGTGCTGGGACGTTTCGCGTGCGGGTGCCGACATGATTCAGATTTCGCGCTAACAATAAGGTTGGAAGGAATGCTCACTCAGCCTCGGAAGATGGATCGCAGTAGTAGCCTCATAGTCGTTGATCGCTCCGCCGATCAGTGCCATAGTCGTTGATCGCTCCGCCGATCAAAGGCTTCAGTCGTTGATCGCTCCGCCGATCAAAGGCCAGCGCATAAACAGCTACCGTTTTTGCTCGCTCCTGATACCTAGCCGCCACCGACTAGCGTGACAGCTTCGATCGTGTCACCCGCAGCGACCAAATGCGCTGCATGGACGGCGCGAGGCACTATTTCTCGGTTGACTTCCACCGCCACCAAGCGGCTACGGATCTCAGCCAATGCCAGTAGTTGCTCGATGGTCGTGCCTACGGGCACGTCCATCGGCTGGCCATTGAACTCGATAGCAAGTTGACTCATAAAACAAACCTATTCATCAAAGGCTGCGTCGAAAGCCCGGTCGCTGGGGGTGAAGTTCATGTTCTTGGTAAAGGTACAAGCTTCGGCCGCACCGAATTCGCGGTTCATGCCGCTGTCTTCCCACTCGATGCTCAGCGGACCTTCGTAGCCGACCACATTCAACGCGCGGATAATCTCCTCGAAATTTACGCCGCCGCGACCGGGGCTGCGGAAATCCCAACCACGGCGAGGATCGCCGAAGTTGAGATGACTAGCTAGTATACCCGTCTTGCCGTTGAGTGTCTGAATCGCATCTTTGATATGCACGTGATAGATGCGATCGGGAAAAGCGCGGATGAATTCCACTGGATCGATCCCCTGCCAAATCAGGTGGCTGGGGTCAAAATTGAAGCCGAATTCCTCTCGGTGCCCCACCGCCTCCAACGCTCGCTCGGCAGGGTAAATATCGAACGCGATTTCCGTCGGGTGTACTTCCAAGGCGAACTTCACGCCGCACTCGCCAAACACATCCAAGATGGGGTTAAACCGCTCGGCAAATAGCTTGAATCCATCGTCGATCATCTTTTCAGAAACCGGTGGAAACGAGTACAGCAGATGCCAGATGCTCGAACCGGTGAACCCATTGACGACGCTCACACCGAACCGCTGTGCGGCCCGGGCGGATTGTTTGAGCTCTTCAATCGCCCGCTGATTGACCCCCGCCGGCTTGCCATCGCCCCACACATAATCGGGCACAATCATCTTGTGCCGCTGATCGATGATGTCACACACCGCCTGGCCCACTAAGTGCGCACTGATGGCGTGGCACTCCAATCCGTTGGCTTCCAGCAGCTCCCGCTTCTTGGCGCAGTAGCTGTCGTCCGACATGGCTTTATCGACCTCGAAATGGTCTCCCCAGCAAGCCAGCTCGATGCCGTCGTAGCCGAACTGGCTGGTCAATTTGGCCATCTGTTCGATCGGCAGGTCGGCCCATTGTCCAGTGAAGAGCGTTACGGGGCGTGCCATGAGGAAAGTCTCCTGGGGGATAATGCAACGAAGTAAGCAGGGCGAAGCGGCTGCTGAACAGTTTACCAAACCAGCTCGGGTTACCAAACCAGCTCGGGCAAGCATATGGCGGTTCCGAGAGACGCAGCAGGCCCCTAAAGTGTGCTATAAGCCTACTAGTTGCCTAGTGTTTTTGGTAGTAGGGCTCGAAAGTGGCTCAGCCCAAATGTGGCTCGACGCTCCGCCGTCGGTACGACTGCATTTGAGTCCCACCGAGCTGTGAGTTTTTAGACGGCAGTGGAGCGATAGAGCACGCGAACGCAAGCTCTGGCTAGTGAAGCAGCTCGTGCTGGGCGGATAAGCAACCTTGGGCTGCATCAAAGCTCGCACACTGGACCGTTGCTCAAGAGACCTGCTCAAGGGGCTAGTGCGCCAGCGGTCAATCGCGCAGGCGTGGAATTGTTCAGCTCGTGCTGCGGGCGAGGTGCCGGTTCGCCGGCGACCTGCAGCCCCTGGTGCTGGTGAGTCACACGGTATTCGTCGCGGACATCCCCCAAGTGCTCGAGTAGAATCCGCCGCACTTCCAAAATGGCTTTGGGATTGCGATGAATCGACTGGTGCTCCGAAGCCACGACCACTTCGCTAACAGCGTCATCCATGTGGGCGCTGTCGTAATCCACTACCCCATCGTCCCTGGCCTGTTCCTCCCCTCCAAACCACTTGCGCTTGGGAACTAGGCCGACGATGTTATGGTAGGTCACCCACGGGGCGCGCGGGGCGCGCAGCATAGCGGGGAATACGGGCGAGCTGGGACTGAGCGAATCGATGCTCGTATTGTTGATCAACAGGTCAGCATTCTGAAACACGCCGGGGTTCTTTTTGACTAAGTTCTGTCCTGTGGAGACCATCATGGCAGGCAGGGTGATCACTTTCCTCCCCAACCATTGCGTGAAATCGTTGGCATAGTCGCTGCCACGATGAGGTGTGCCGATCGTCACCACGCGTCGAATGTCGCGATTGGCCGCAAAGAAGGCAGCTTCCCGTAGCTTGGTGATATCATCGGGCTCTCCCTGAAGCTTTTCAAACGGTTCGTCGCTGAGCAGCTTCCAGAACTCTTCGCGACTGTCGATCGTTTGCATGCGACTAACTAAGCCGCCCATGCTGTGGCCCACCAGCACCATTTGATCGAGTGCCAGGAAGCGATGTTCGGGATCGAGCGACTGCCGCAAACGCGCCAGATCCTCGCGCATCTGTGTTGAGCTCAACCAAAACGGCTGCCCGGTTGGATACTGATAGAACCAGAATTGATAGTTCTTTCGCAGTTCGGGGAAGCTTCTCAGATCGTTGAACATCGGCATCCACGTGACGGGACTCGACCACAGCCCGTGGACCATCACCACTGGGATCCGCGTCGGATCAAACGGCTCGAGCATGTACATGCCGCGATGCGCTTCCGACTTTTGCGGATTGAGCAGCCCCTGAGTGGCTGAATCCTTTTGGCGAAACTGAGGGCTATCCAGAAAGTAGGCCAACGAGGTACTGAGATCGGTTTGCAAAGGGACCAAGCGTCCGGCCAGTGGCAAATCGGACGATGCCAGCGGGTCGTGCAGCTCCAGCACACAGTGATGGCGATGCATGGCGCCTCGCCCAGGCTGGGTCCCTGGCCGGACTACGCGTAGCAGCGCCGTCACCGGAAAGCTCAAACCATCGGGATAGTAGGCTTCGCGAGGATCTTTAGGATCCCCTTTCTTCCGCACGGCAATCAGCGGCACGCCCAAGCCATAGGTCAAGCCAGATGAAGGCAAGCCATCGAGCTTAAAGTCGCTCACGAATTCGAAACGCTCAAAGTCCTCGTTGTGCCAATTGCCACGCACCACCGTGGCCACTTCATAGGTCTGCCGCCCAGTAGCGACTTTGTAGCTACGACCTGGTTTCAATTGCCCAGTGGCATTCACCAACCGCAGTGTCGATTCGAGGGCTTCGTTATACAAATCGCATGCGCCGCGGAATTGCGGATCGTATGGATTGCGAATTGGATCAAATTCGCTGGAGAACAGGTACATGTAGGCATTGCTCACCGCCACGCCGTACATGTCCAGCGCTCGAGCCGTATCGCGTCCCTTCTCCGCACGCTTCCCCAAGATGTACGATAGCTCGGCAATACTGTAGACCAGTTCGCCGTCGACCTCCGATTCAAGCAGCGCCTGGAGCTCCTCCAGGCAGACCGCTGGATCGTGCTTGTAAATATCCGTCAGCGCGTAACGCCGCAGCACGCTGCTGGTGCGAGAACTAACTTGTGGTCCCTTGCTGCTGGCGATCTGCAAAGGAATTGCCAATGGATTGGCTGGCGTGTCGCGGCGGATCAGATACTTCTGAGTCGCACAACCGCCGGTGCCTCCCAGCAACAGCGTCAGCCACAATAGGGCCTGTAGCGCAAGTCGCCAAGACTTTCGGCGATACAGCGGTCGAAACTCTTGGCGAGTTCCGCTCCAGGCAATTAAGCCGCCTGGCCGCGCAGCGCGCAATTCGGGTCGCAGCCGCAGTGCGGTAGTGAGCAGAGGTTGTGGCGGCGGTGGTGTCATAGTAGGCCGGTTGAGCTTCGAGGCGCACCCTGGGCGCAGCGGAACAATGGTTCAACTGCGCGACAGTAGGAAAATGCCTCGCCCCAGGTCAATCCCTTTCCCAAAGCCAGCATTGCGTGGGATAACCTTCCAGCTTGTCATCCCCTTCGTGGGATAAGCTTCCAGCTTGTCATCAACCTCCCTGAGATAAGCTTCCAGCTTGTCATCCCCTCCGTGGCACAACCTTCCAGCTTGTCATCAACCTTCGCGGTACAATCGCCATCAGTTCTCTTGCTGGAGCCTGCCAAACTCGCTCCGAGAGTTGATTCCCTGCCCCTAGCCAAACTCTTTGGGCTGCTGCGACTTGCCGCAGCTTTTCACGCCAACCTTCGGCCCAACAGCCCCGCGGATTGAGTTACAATGGGTCCAGAGAAATCGAGTTATTTATTTGCCGATGTGTGAATTTGAGGGGTCATTGAATGCGCGATGCGTATGACGTAGTGGTAATTGGCGGCGGTCCGGCAGGCAGCACGGCGGCGGCATTGGTAGCCGAGGCGGGGCTCTCGACGCTGCTGGTCGAGCGCGAGAAATATCCACGCTTTCACATCGGCGAATCGCTGATGCCCGAGTGCTATTGGCCGCTGCAGCGGCTGGGGGTGATTGAGCGCATGAAGTCCAACGCTTTCGTCCAAAAGAAAAGCGTGCAGTTCGTAGCGGCCTCAGGCAAGGAGTCCGAGCCCTTCTTCTTTACCGACCATGACCCGCGCGAATCGAGCACTAGCTGGCAGGTCGAACGAGCCGTGTTTGATCAGATGCTCTTCGATCGAGCGGGCGAACTTGGGGCCGACTGTTACGACCAGACTCGCGTGCTGGACGTGCTGTTAGATGAGGACGGCGCAGCCCGTGGCGTCCGTTTGCGCACCGCCGATGGCCAGACGCGACAGGTTTCCGCCAAAGTGGTCATGGACGGATCGGGCCAGTCGTCGCTGATTGCCAACAAGCTCGGCCTTAGGGAGGACATTCCTGGCCTGAAGAAGGCTGCCATTTGGAGCTACTTCAAGAATGCCGTGCGCGACCCCGGAGATCACGGCGGGGCAACCATTGTCATGCACACCACCGAGAAGGAGAGTTGGTTCTGGTTCATTCCGCTAACACATGAAGTGACCAGCATCGGCTGCGTGG
>CAKQNH010000163.1 GCA_934255105.1 uncultured Pirellulaceae bacterium | reverse complement strand
TGGGAGCCTAATCGAGAGGGTGAATAATTACAGGATACACGCGGGCGGGAGTTGAAACAGCCACTGCAGGGCTGCGACGTTGAATGGGGCCCGTTAGCAAATTTAATTCTAGCGTGTCGTTTTGTCGCATGAACGAGAGGGGCTCGCTGCGATTCTCCAGGAGAAATGTTGGTTTCTGTTGCTCGCGCACGCTAATCGACAGCACCTCTCGCCTAAACGCAGATAAACGGGTCTTGATTTCTTTAATGTGCGATTGTATGTTTTCGTTGGTCAGGGATCAATGCTAGACCGCCGCCGTCGGTGGCGCGTGCTAGGGCGGACGCAGTGGATCCGCCACTTGAATAATCGACGGAATCGAACAGGGAACATGCCTCATGAATATCATGTCCGACTCGATACGCACTCAATGCAAGTGGCCCTATGCCGCGTGGGGCTTGGCGATAAGTGCCGGTTTCTATCTGCCTGGCATACCCAGCTTGGTCGCGCAAGAGCGCAGCCCTCATTCGCCACAGACCGAACAGCTCGCCACGGCTGACCACGCGCGGCAGCTCTATGTAGAGCACTGCGCAGGCTGCCACGGCGACGATGGCAGTGGCTCGGCTGCAGCGGCCAAGTACTTGTTCCCGCGACCGCGCGATCTGCGCTCGGGAAAGTTCCGGCTAGTGAGCACTCAGAATAGCGTCCCATCGCGCCAGGATCTGCACGCAGTGCTGTTGCGCGGTATGCCCGGTTCGTCGATGCCACCCTGGGGGCATCTGCCCGAGGCCGATCGCGAAGCCTTGGTCGACGAGGTCTATCGCCTACGCGCCGCCGGTGCACGAGATTTCTACGTCAACATGCTGCGCGAAGTGGAAGGCTTGGATGAAGATGAATTAACCGATGAAGATGTCGAGGTTGAGATAGACGATTATGTCAACCGCTCGATCACTGCGGGCCTCAGCAGCCAAGTCCCCGAACTGGCGGAGGCAACTCCGGCTGCAGTCCAGCGCGGCCATGAACTATATGTCTCCAGCGGCTGCGCCCAGTGTCACGGCGAGGATGGAAGGGGAGAGACGGGAATCGCCATGTTCGACGCCGAGAATATGCCGAGCACAGCCCGAGACTTCACGCTGGGTATTTTCAAAGGTGGCCACGATCCGCAGTCGCTCTACAGACGCATCGTGTACGGTATGCCCGGATCCCCAATGCCGAGTTCCAATCAGTTTACTGCCGCACAAGTGGCCGACATGATCCACTACATCCGCTCGCTGTCGACACCACAGCAGCGGGAGCAAGTGGTACTCAACCGAGAGACGATCACCGCGCAGCGCTTGGTTGGCACGGTTCCTGAAGCAGCCGAAGCCCCTGAGTGGTCCGACATTGCAGCGGTTGAACTGCGCGTCATGCCACTGTGGTGGCGAAACGGAGTCGCTCCCGAATTGCGCGTACAGGCGGCCCACGATGGCCAAGTCCTGGCAGTTCGCATCTCTTGGTTGGACCCCAGCCAGGACGTACAAGCATCGTTCAGCGAGAGCTTTAAAGACGCGGTTGCCATGCAGATGGTCGCCGGTCCTAGCGAACCGTTTCTGGGGATGGGTAGCCCGCAATCGCCGGTCGACATTTGGTACTGGGATGCCAATCGACAAACGCAGGCGACCGGCTACCGAGAGCCCTACCCGCGCGAGGTGGTGGATCGCTATCCACTGAGCGAAGGTGCCGTCGACTCAGTAGAGATCGATCGCCCTGGAGCACGCCTAGCGGCCCAAACCAATCTGTCCTTGCCCGCTCGAGCCAGCGGCAATCCGATCGTACCCATGAGCGGCCCCACGGGTGCCTCCAGCTTAGCCGCTGTCGGCCCAGGCAGCGTGACCTTTCGCCTGCCTGCCAATCGCAATGTGCGCGGACGAGGTGTCTGGCAAGACGGCCGGTGGAACGTTGTCTTAACACGCCCGTTGGCAACCGATGCACAAGCCGGCGGCGTCCCACTGGCTGCCGGTGGACGAGTGTCGGTGGCCTTCGCTGTGTGGGACGGTGCCGCCGCAGACCGCGCTAGCCAGAAGTCGCTGACCATCTGGCAAGATCTGAAATTGGACGAGTAGAGTTTAAGCCGGCCGCCGAGGTCAATACTTAAGGAACGCACGCATGAGTATCTCACGACGCAATTTTATTCGCGCCTGTGCCGGAGGTGGTGGAGCCCTGGTGGCCATCGGTGCGCAGCCCTGGGCCTTTGATCCTCTGCAGGTGGAGAACCCGTTGGGGAGCTATCCCAATCGCGACTGGGAAAAGATCTATCTGGATCAATACAGTTACGATGATTCTTTCACCTGGATCTGCGCTCCAAACGATACGCACATGTGTCGCCTGCGAGCCTTCGTGCGCAATGGAGTGATGATTCGCAGTGAGCAAAACTACGACCACGACCGCTACGGAGATCTGTATGGCAACAAAGCTACCAAGGCCTGGAATCCGCGCGGCTGTCCCAAGGGATACACCATGCAGCGACGCATCTATGGCCCCTATCGCTTGAAGGGGCCGGTGCTACGCAAAGGCTGGAAGGACTGGGTCGACGCAGGCTGTCCTGCGCTATCGGACAATCCACAACTGCGCACCAAATACAAGTTCGATGATCGTGGCAACGATAGCTTTGTGCGCATGTCGTGGGACGAGGTGAGTCGCTACGTGGCCGACGCGTCGTATGCCATCGCGTCGACCTACAGCGGCGAGGCTGGGGCCGATCGATTGCTTAAGGACGGTTACGAACAGCGAATGGTTGACAAGGTGGAAGGGGCGGGAACGCGCGTCTTCAAATTTGGCTCCAATCTGCCAATCCACGGTCTGGTGGGCAAGTATGGCATCTATCGTTTCGCCAACGTGCTCGGCCTGCTGGATCACCATGTTCGCGGGGTGCCCGCCGAACAAGCCCGCGGTGGGCGCGACTGGAGTGAATACACATGGCGTGGCGACCAAGCTCCCGGACATCCATTTGTCCACGGCTTGCAAGCTTCCGACATGGACTTTAACGACATGCGGTTTAGCAAGCTCATTATCCAAGTCGGCAAGAACCTGATCGAGAACAAAATGCCCGAGTCGCATTGGCTCAACGAGTGCATGGAACGCGGAGCGAGGATCGTCGATATCGCGCCTGAGTACAACGGCCCTTCGGCCAAGTCAGACTACTGGATCGGTGTCCGCCCCGGACTGTCCGATTTGGCAGTCCTGTTGAGCGTTACCAAAATTATGCTCGACAACGATTGGTATCTGCCCGATTTCTGCCGCAAGTTCACCGATTTCCCGCTCTTGGTGCGAACCGACACGCTCGAACGCTTGCGTCCGCAGGATGTGCAAGCCGACTATCAATTGAAGGACTTGAGCTCGGGGCCTTCGTATCGCATTCAAGGTTTGACCGACGAGCAGCGCCAGCGAATTGGCGATTTCTGTGTCTGGGACAGCGACGCAGGCCAAGTTGCTTTCCTGTGCCGCGATGAAGTTGGCGAACACATGAGCATCAACGCCGCATTGGAGGGGACATTCCAAGTTGAGACGCTAGATGGCAAAACGGTCGAAGTGATGCCCGTGCTGGAGATGTATCGCCGGCACCTAAAAGATTACGACGAGCACACGGTCGAGGAGATGTCCGGTGCACCCGCGGAGTTGATTCAGCGGCTGGCCCGCGATATCTGGGAGACGACCCAAGCGGGCCACCCCGTGTCGATTCATACCGGCGAGGGAATCAATCACTACTTCCACGCTACCTTGCACAATCGCGCCAGCTATCTACCCGTGATGCTCACCGGCAACATTGGCCGCCACGGTGCGGGTTCGCATACCTGGGCAGGCAACTATAAGGGTGCGCTGTTTCAAGCCTCTCCCTGGAGCGGGCCGGGCGTGGCCAGCTACACCCAAGAGGATCCATTCCATCCCGTGCTCGACGAATCCGTGCGCATCACCCACGAGCACTTGCGGCACATGACCGATGGCGAAGAGCCCTCTTACTGGGCCTGTGGCGAGAAAACGCAGACGGTCGATCTGCCCCACGGCGGGTCGCGCTGCTTCACGGGCGAAACCCACATGCCTACGCCCACTAAAGTGTTGTGGTACAACAACGCAAATTTTTTGAACCAGTCGAAGTGGGTCTACAATGTGATCGTCAACATCTTGCCCAAGATGGACATGATCATCGATCAACAGATCGAATGGACGGGCAGCGCCGAGTATTCGGACGTCGTCCTGCCAGTCAATTCGTGGGTCGAGGCCGAAGACTATGAATGCGGCGGATCGTGCTCCAATCCCTTTTTGCAGGTTTGGCGGGGTGGGATCAAGCCGGTTCACAACACGATCGACGATGGGATGGTATTCGCCAAAGTCAGCGATGCGCTGGCGGCCAAGACGGGTGATCGCCGCTTCTCCGACTATTTCAAATTCGTCACCGAGGGTAAAGCCAAGGTCTATATCCAACGCGTGTTTGATAACTGCACGACTACCCGCGCCGCCGATGGTCCGTACGATGTCGACAAGTTCATCGCTGGTGAATATGGAGGTGAGCCTGGTGCGGGTTTGATGCTTTTCCGCACATATCCACGCGTCCCGTTCTGGGAGCAGATTCATGACTCGATTCCGTTCTATACCGATAGCGGCCGCTTGGCCAGCTACTGCGACTTGCCCGAAGCGATTGAGTTCGGCGAGAATTTAGTCGTCCATCGCGAGGCTGTCGAGGCGACTCCCTATCTGCCCAACGTGATTGTGTCGACTAGCCCCTACATCAGGCCAGTTGACTATGGCATATCCGCCGAGGCCACCGATGCGGCCCTGCGGGAGGTGCGCAATATCAAGATGTCGTGGGCGGAAGCCAAGCAGACAAAAAATCCGCTGTGGACCCAGGGGTATCAATTCTTCTGTTCGACTCCTAAGAGTCGTCACTCGACCCACTCCTCATGGACCACGGTCGATTGGCACTGGATCTTCAGCGACAACTTTGGCGACCCGCATCGCACCGACAAACGATCGCCGGGAGTGGCCGATCGGCAAATTCAAATGAGCCCTCAAGCCGCCGTCGATGCGGGGTTGCGCGAGGGGGATTATGTGTGGGTCGATGCCGACGAAAACGATCGGCCCTATATCGGCTGGAAGGATGACACGGGCCCGCGACACAAAGCCTTTCGCTGTTTGGTCCGCGTCAAATTCAATCCCGGTCTGCCCTACAACTTCACCATCATGAAACACACCGGATGGATAGCCAGCGAGCGTTCGGTGCGGGCTCATGAGAGCCGCCCCGATGGTCGCGCGATCGCGGCGGAAACCGGCTATCAAGCCAGCTACCGCTACGGTTCGCATCAAAGCATCACTCGCAATTGGATGATCCCCATGCACCAAACCGACACGCTGTTTCACAAACAGGCCGGATCGATGGCATTTGTATTTGGTTACGGCATCGACAACCACGCGATCAACACGGTCCCCAAGGAGACATTGGTACGCATTACCAAGGCCGAGGACGGTGGACTCGACGGCGTAGGAGCATGGCAGCCCGGACAATCGACCTTTAGTCCCTCCAGCCAGAGCTCTGACAATCGTCAGTACCTGTCCGGAGCATTTGTCAAAGTACAGACGTAAGTCACCAATCAAAGGAATGAACATGCCTCATAACAACCCCAATGCTACCCCCAAGGTTCACCCGGCATCGCGCGAAATGCTGCCTGCCGACCCGATGGAAATGTACGCCGTGGAGATTCCCGGCGACGCCCACCTGATGTTGCAGTTGCTGGTCGAGGAATATGCCCGCATCGGTTGGGGGTTGGACGATCTGATGAAGCTGGCTCGCGATCCGAACTACACCTCCTTTCACGGACTGTGGCGGCTGTTCGGTGAAGACAAATTATGCGCCCGAATCAGCGACATACTTAGTCGCTGTGGCGTCTTGCGATTCACAACCAGCGAAGCTCAGCCACCTCCTGAACGACTCGTTCAAATCAATTTGCCTAGATAACGCTGTTTCGATAATGCAGCCCAGACACCACTGCCTCGATGACCCAGTTGAGATAATCCTGTAACCAAGTCAACCGCATAGGGAAGACAATCATGCCAGACGTTTACAATTGGCAAATCGGCCGCAAGATGAGCTTTCCGCATGCGGAGCGACATCCGCGGATGCAGTTCGCTTTCGTCTTCAACACCAATCGCTGTATTGGGTGTCAAACCTGCACGTTGGCTTGCAAGAGCACGTGGACCCATTCCAAGGGGCAGGAGCTGATGTGGTGGAACAATGTGGAGACCAAGCCCTATGGCGGCTACCCACAGCACTGGGATAGCAAATTGCTAAGCATGTTGGAAGCCGCCAATCCAGGTGGCCAAGCCTGGGATGCGCGCGACAAGGCCCCGGACACCAAGCCGTATGGCGAGTTCAAGGGGAAGACAATTTTTGAGGCCGCCGATGAAAGGCCCAGGCCCGATGGTCCGCAGAAGGCCTTGGGATATTTGCCAACCGACGCTGAATGGCGCTCGCCAAACATTCATGAAGATACGGCGACCTGTGCTGCGGCACCAGCCAAAGATGAGTACGGTGGCGGAGCTTCACTGCCCGAGCATCGCGTGTGGTTCTTCCATCTAGCTCGCATTTGCAATCATTGCACCTATCCTGGTTGCCTGGGATCATGTCCCCGCAACGCGATCTACAAACGCCCCGAGGATGGCGTGGTATTGATCGATCAGAGCCGCTGTCGCGGCTACCGCAAGTGCGTCGAAGGCTGCCCCTATAAAAAGGCCATGTATCGCCCCACCACTCAGACCAGCGAAAAGTGTATCGCTTGCCTGCCGCGTCTGGAGGGCAAAGATCCAACGATTAGCCCTACCGGCGCGCCGGCCGAAACGCGATGTATGACCTCCTGCGTGGGCAAAATTCGTTTGCAAGGCCTCGTATCGATCGACGAAGATGGGCAGTGGGCCAAACAACCCGACAACCCGCTCTACTATTTGATTCGAGAGCGCCAGATCGCCCTGCCGCTCTACCCACAGTTTGGCACTGAGCCCAACGGTTTCTATATTCCTCCCCGCTGGGTGCCCCGCGATTATTTGACTCAAATGTTTGGTCCGGGAGTCGAGGGAGCTATTGAGCAATACAGTTGTCCAGATCGCGAACTGCTGGCTGTGTTGCAGTTGTTTCGAGCTCAACAACAAGTCCTCTTCCGCTTTGCCATCGAACCGGGGGAGAAAGTGGGAGAGATCCAAGTCACCATGCCCGACGGCAGTTCCAAGACGCAGGAATTGTTCAACGATACGGTCATGGGCTACAACAAATTCGACGAAGAAGTTGTGCGCATTACGGTGCAAGAACCCACCTTCGAACGCCCGGCCGACATGCACGTCAATTCCATCTAAGGACGACCACTCATGACCCTCACAGCCACTTGCTCGACCACTTTTGACTCGACTCTCAATATGGCTCGGCAGTCACTCTATCGTTTCGCCGCACTAGCTTTATTGGACCCGAAGTTTTCTGCTTGGCAGCAATTAGATGGACTGCGGCAGCAAGAGCAGCACTCACACGCAGCAGAGCAGACCGACGGGGGAATGCTGCAAACCGCTGCGGGGCTGTTGCGCGAGTCGCTGGGCAGCCAGCCCGTGGAGCTAGGCGTGGGTGAGATGTCCGCGGATCGGCTTGATCCAGCGCGCGTGTGGGCGCGGTTCCCAGCCGATGCGGCTGATCTAAATGCGATGTACGAGCGCACGTTCGGTCTGTTGGTATCGGCCGCTTGTCCACCCTACGAAACGGAGTACATCAACAGCAAATACACATTCCAGCGCAGCCATACCCTAGCAGATGTCAGCGGCTACTACCGCGCATTTGGGCTGACCACGGCTACGATGAATGCAGAACGCGCCGACCATATCGTGTTGGAACTAGAGTTCATGGCCTTCCTATTGGGCAAGGAACGAGCCGCCTACGAAGCGGGCGAATCGCCAGAATGCCTTGATCGAGCCGCTGTATGTCGAGCGGCCCAAGTGAGCTTCCTTGGCGAACATTTGGGCACCTGGGGAGCCCTGTTTGCCAAACTATTGCGACGTGAAAACGCGGGTGGGTACTACGAGATGGTCGGCGAATTTTTAGCCGCATTGATCCCCCTGGAACGCACACTGCTGGGAGTGGAATTGCCGCAGCCTTTGAGTGCTCCCAGCCAAATTGAACCACCCGAAGCCTGCGATGGTTGTCAGCTACTGGGCGATGAGCAGTTGGGAACTTAGTGCATTATCACGTCATTAGATAATACATGCGAAACCGAACTGGGGCGAGATTAAACCATTTTTTACTGGAGTCTACGATGCGAGTCGGCAAATGTTTACTGATCGCGACAATCTGTCTACCGTCGCTGTGGTTTTCTCCTGCCAGCTCAATGGCTGAGGATTTCGATCGCCCGCCGATTCGCTACAGCGAAAGTAC
>CAKQNH010000162.1 GCA_934255105.1 uncultured Pirellulaceae bacterium | reverse complement strand
ATCATGATGGCGGCCCCTCTAGCCGAACAGGATGTGGTGCTGGAAGTCGACGGCGCTCTGGTCTCGGTGCCGTATGTCGAGATGACTTCCGCCGTAATGCGCCACTTCGGCGGGGAAGTCACCGGCCCGCCACAGGGCCCCTTGAAAATCGCTTCATCCAAGCGATGGCCCGATAAGAAATACCGAGGCTGCAACTATGCGATCGAACCGGACGCATCGGCCGCCAGCTATTTTTGGGGGGCGGCGGCAATTACCGGCGGTGTGGGGCGAGTTCTAGGTCTTAACCGGTCGAGTCTTCAGGGGGACGTCCGTTTTTGTGAAGTGCTGCAGCAGATGGGTTGCCAAGTAGAATATGGCGACGAATCGATCAGCGTGCGCGGTGGAGAGCTGACCGGCGTCGACGTGGACATGGCCCACATTAGCGATACAGTGCAAACGCTGGCTGCAGTGGCGCTGTTTGCATCAGGCCCGACCACCGTCCGCGGCGTGGCTCATAATCGGGTGAAAGAGACCGACCGCATATCCGATTTAGCCCGCGAATTGCAGCGTTTGGGAGCGGATATCGACGAATTCGAAGATGGTCTCACGATCTATCCGCCAAGCGCTATCCGCCCGGCGGAGGTGGAGACGTATCAAGATCACCGGATGGCGATGAGCCTAGCACTGGTTGGCTTGCGCGCCGCAGGTGTGGTTATCAAAGATCCCGCCTGTACTGCTAAGACTTATCCTAACTACTGGGAAGATTTAGAGCGGTTCTGCGGCGGCCGCATTGAACGACTGGACTGAATCGATATAGCGTTGCGCGCGGGCTAAGATCTGCTCGATTCGCTGGTCATCGCGACTGGTCTCCGTCTCTTCGGTGGCAACAAACGTTGCGCTGCACTGTGTACACTCGACCTCTCTTCCGAGCAATTCGATGCGGACGTTAAGGTGTCGCCCGCAGGTTGGGCAGGAGCGAAAGAAGTAGGTACCTGAAGCCATGGTGTTCTCCATCGAAAATTTGCGCTGCCGGCCTACGTTCCATTGCATGGGCGCAGGGCGATAGCCACAGTCCTTAAGTATTGGGGGAGCTAGCCGGTACGAACAAGCTGATTCTCTAGTTTTGAACGGAATGATTATCGGCGTTGATTACAGCCATGTCAACCATTAACGGCGGATAATTCTGCTGCTATGCTAGCTTAGCAGGTAGCACTCCTCGCTGGAAGTTCGGCTAATGAGTATTGTCCTGGTGGGTAAGTCGAATCTACTCCTTAAATCAGCCCGCCCCCCGCTGGATTGGGTTGAGCCAGCCGATTGCGGCCGGTAGAGCGATAGTGTGTCGTTCCATCATGTGGCTTACTCAGCCCGAATACTACCGGCCCAACTATAGAGACAGATCCGCGGGCGACAAGCTTTGAAGGACGGAAGCCGCCTTAGCCGTGGAGGAGTAAGTTTGGAATTGCAAGTTTCCAATGGTAGCGAAAGTCGCTCAGACTGTCAGCCAAGGGGGCCACAGGAAACTCTTGACGAGTTTCGCTACGGAAACCCTCACCGCCTCGCAGGCCCGAAGGAGTGGGTTTAGAATCAAGGGCTAGTATTAAATCGTGAAATATAGATGATTTAAGCATCCCGCCGTCGAGCGGTGGCCTGAGTTGGCGTTTGTTGAACAAGTCCTTAAAGGGGGAACCGCATGAAAGTTAAGATCGCACAGGACCGCGGGGAGTTAGGAGCGTTTACTGCTTCCAAAGCTGCTGAGGTGCTGAGACAATGCCTCGAGCGCCACGAACTATGCAATTTGGTCATAGCCACCGGCTCGAGCCAGTTTGAGGTGCTCGACAGTCTGGTTGGACAACCTGGGATCGCTTGGGACCGCGTGTGCGGCTTCCACTTGGACGAATATTTGGGGATCGCTCGGAATCATCCCGCATCCTTCTGTGGTTATTTGCAGTCGCGGTTTGTCGATCGCTTGCCGCTCAAGTCGTTTTACTATCTGGATGGATCACTGCCGGCAGAGCAACTGCGGAATTCGGCCAATGCAGCCTTTGATGGATTGCGCATCGATTTATTGTTGTGCGGCATCGGCGAGAATGGACACTTAGCATTCAATGATCCACCCGCCGATTTCTCAGCCACGAATCCCTATTTGATTGTCGAACTCGACGAGGCTTGCCGCAAACAGCAGGTGGGGGAAGGTTGGTTCGACTCCATCGACGATGTGCCGACTCAAGCCATCAGTATGTCCATTCCCCAAATACTCAAAGCGGAGGTTATTTACTGCTCGGTGCCGGATCGCCGCAAAGCGGAAGCGGTTCGCGCGACGCTTGAGGATGAAATATCGCCGATGGTTCCTGCCACCGCATTGCGGCAACACGCCAACACGACCTTAGTGCTGGACACTTCCAGCAGCAGTTTGCTATCTCCCGCCACCTTGGACAAATATGGCGAGAATCAAACGGCATGAGCGACTCGTCGAACTCCATATCCTGGGTGGCGGGCAGCGTCGACCTCCAAGTCAACGGCTATGTCGGCGTTGACTTTAATGACCCGCAGATTGCCCCCGCGGCGATTGCCAAGGCCGCGACGGCGATGCGCAAGGACTCAGTAGCCGCTGCACTCCCCACCATCGGTCATGGTGGCCTGCATCACCAACCTGCAGCGGGCCATCGCCGAGAACCCAGAAGTGGGCGGTGTGTTCCGTGGATTGCACATCGAGGGTCCATTCCTATCTCCCCGCCCAGGCTATATCGGTGCGCATCCGATCGACTACGCGCGGTCTCAGGACCTATCGTTGTTGGTCGAGTTGATCGATGCGGGAAAAGGCCTTGTGCGGCTGCTGACGCTCGCACCTGAGGTAGACATTGACGGGCGGATGACGCAGTACTGTGTCGAACGCGGCATTGTCGTCGCTGCCGGGCATACCGACGCCTCACTAGACGAACTAGATTGTTGTATCTCCGCCGGGCTGTCGCTGTTCACTCACTTGGGCAATGGTTGCCCACGCGAGATGGATCGCCATGACAACATTATCTATCGCGCTCTGCGCCGCGCCGACCGCCTGCGCTACACGTTGATCGCTGATGGCTTCCATGTGCCCGAGACTCTTTTTCGCAACCTGCTGCAGTGGGTTCCGAGCGAGCGTCTAGCGGTGGTCTCCGACGCGATTAGCGCGGCTGGCCTGGGGCCTGGGACTTACCAACTAGGTTCACGCCAAGTGACCATCGGTGCCGATCGCGCGGCCCGAGAGCCTGGCGGCCAGCACTTTGTCGGCTCGGCATCCACCATGCGCGACGCAGACCACTGGCTCAGCCAGACGCTGGGCTTGTCTCTGAGCCAGCGGCAGCAACTCCTCCAACTCAATCCCGCCGAGTGGTTGAGCCTGGCTGGTGAATAGCGCACCTTACACTAAATCCCCCAGACCCCAGCGAGAGCATCGTGGCCAAAAAGAAGGCAATTAGAGCAACCAAGGCATCCGCCAAGCCTATCAAAAAAAGTAGTGCCCTGGGCAAGCAGGTCAAAGTGACCAAGAAAAGTTCGCCGACCGCAAAGAAAAGCGAGTCTCGCAAATTGGCAGGCAAGAAGACTTCAAGCGGCAACAAACTGCGGCAGCCAATCATTTTGAAGACGGGTGAAGCTCTAGTTGAGGCCGATGCGCCTTGGTCGGCCGCTGAGCCGGAAGTTGTGATTGGGCAACTCTCAGGGCCCGTCGGCTATGCCATCGCGAACATGATGGGCAATCAAGCCAAAGGACATTCTAAAGTTTTTGCCCTTCTCAATTGTGACGTCCAAGTGCGGCCAGTTACGGTGATGGTGAGCAAGGTCACTGTCAACAATGAGAAGTACACCAACATTTTGATGGGGACAGTGCAAGCAGCCATCGCCCATGGCGTGCTTGATGCAGTTCGCGAAGGTCACATTCCGAAAGAGTTGGCCAACGAGCTCGGCATCATCTGTTCGGTGTGGCTGGATCCCTCGATCGTCGAGGTTGATTACGATCCTGAAGTACTGTTTCAAACCAATCGGCAAGCGACCACGCGAGCCATCGCCAAGGCAATGAATGACGAGCCGACCATCGACTGGTTGCTAGCCAATCAAGCCACCACACCGCACTTCTTCCACCAACTGGCTATTGAAGGAAAGTTGTAAGTTAATGTCGAAGCGCAAGCGACGCGTATTATTCGTCTGTCTAGGAAACATTTGCCGCAGCCCAGCCGCCGAGGGCGTCCTGCAAAAGTTGGTAGACCAGCAGGGTTTAAGCGACCAGATCGAAGTCGATTCGGCGGGGACCAGTAGCTACCACATCGGCGAACCGGCCGATCGCCGAATGCGGGCTGCCGCCACTAGCCGAGGTTTCGATTTGACCAGTCGAGCGAGAATGGTTCACCCCAGCGATTTTACCGAATTCGATTTGGTTATTGCCATGGATCGAGCCAACTTGAAAGAGCTGCGGACCTATACCGAAGCCAGCGCAGGGAGCGTGCACTTGCTGAGCGACTATCTCGAACCGAACTGGCCCCGCGAGGTCCCCGATCCGTATTTGGGTGAAGAGGCTGGCTTTTTCACCGTGCTCGACATGCTCGAAGCGGCTTGTCCAAAAATCTTAGAGACGTTGGTAGAGCCCGCAGGGAAATAGATCAGTAAAACTGACAGTTCTCGCTGAACACCACCGACAGTCTCGTTTTTTCGTACTCGTACTCGTACTCGATTCGCATGGGGCATCGAGTAGGAGTACGAGTACCGCCTACGGCTGAGTACGAGTGCGAAAATGCAAGCAAAGGTGAGCGTGCTGCTGATTTAGCTCGACGAATATGGTGGCGTTCAGCGAGAAGTATCAGTAAAACTGACGTAGAACGATTGTCCCCAATCTTTTAAATCGTAAAACGATTGTCCCCAATCGTTTAAATCGTAGAACGATTGTCCCCAATCGTTTGAATCCAGATGATTGTCCCCATTCGTATTCCCGTTTATCTGCGCCCATTCGCGGTTGTGACTTCGGGGAAGATCTGCTGCAGCGTGGCTTCGATCTGTGGGAAAGGTCGGCGCTGCATGTTCGGGTTATCAAGCGTGCCGTCCACCTCGATCAGCATGAACGTCGCGTACCGCGATTCGGCAAGCAGTGGTGAGATCACGCTATAGATCGGTCGCCGTCCGATGTAGCTGTACAAATCCAAGTCGATCTCGCGACGCAGATTCGTCCAGCCTTCGCCGCGCAATCTCAACACTTCCCCTTCGCACTCAATCCGCAGCGGGATCTTGTCGCCGTCGATATCGAATTTGATGTCGGCAGTCTGAAAGGCCGAATCATCGTCGGCGTTGATCGAGGCGGTCCCCAACAGTCGCATCATGAACGGAAGTTGGAACAGCCGCGCATCGGTCAAATGCACTTCGCCGTCTCCGTTCCAGGTTTGAGTGTTCCAGGGGATACCGCTGAAATTCAAATGGGCTTGGCAGCGGGCCTGCGTGCTCGCCTTCTCTACGCCCACGTCGCGCAGCAGTCCGCTGAGTTCGGCGTCCTGCAGGTCGGCTCGCAAAATCAATTTACCATCGTGCAAAAGCCCCACGCCCGCAAGTGTAAGTCTGCCCGTTAGTGCGTCGGCGGTCATCGGTGTCGCTTGCTCGCCCGAATGTGCGTCGACGACTTCCGAGCCAAAATGGAGTTTGTTATCAACAATTGAATAAGGGCCAGTCAGTCGAGTTAGCGGCACGCCGTAGACGTTTAGCGCATCCATTTCGACCGTGCCATGGGCTTGCAGATTGCTGCCATCGCTGGAGCCGACAGTAAGCAGCGTGCCACGCATGCCACCGATCTCTTTGCCTTCGCCAAACTGTCCATTCTCAATGTCCAGTTGACAGTCCCAGGCGGTATCGACGGTCTCGTCTGCTTCATTGGCGAACAACACCTGACTGCTACCCAGCACGCCGACAGGTCCACGGAAGTCGATGCGCACCAGCGAGTCGCGAATCGATTTGGGGAGTGCCCGCAACAATTGCCCATCGACCACCATGCGAGTTCGAGGCAGCCAGCGAATGTCAGCCAACCAGCGACCATCGGCCTGCGGCTGGCACACCCCTTGGATGGCCAGCCGACTATCGCCGTTAACTCCCGATGCTTGATGGATCATCACACGCCCCGGTTCGTACTGGATGCTACAGTCGATATCCGAAAGCCATAACGGAAAGTTGCGAGGTTGAAACCGCAGGGCTCGTCCCGCCTGCTGATTCGATTCGCTGCGCTCTTCAATTGCCACGCGGGTCGCCAACGGTTGGCCAGGTCGCTGGCTGAGTTGCACTTCCACGCGGTCGATCGAGCCGGAGGGCTGCAACTCATCCCACACATACTGTACCTCTTTGGGCAGCGCGCGGCGGAGCTCCTCTTCAATCGGCACCATGGTCGCTTGAAATCGCAGATCAAAAGGGATCTCGGTTTCACTTAAATGTTGCCAATTGCCCGAACACAAGATCTCCCCGCTGTCGTTGCGGCCCTCGAATTGATGCAACCACCAGTGATCGTCTTGTCCAGCGATGCGTCCTTGGATGTCGTGGATGGGATAGCGGAAGTGATCGTACTTGATGCTCCCATTGACGATCTGTAGGTCAACGTTGCGGTTCCAAGTCGTAGTTTCTGGCAGCTCCCGTTCGAACGTCGCATGGTTGACTTGCACGCCGCCTCGCGGGTGCAGCGAGCGCACGAATCTCTCCACGCCTGTGGTCTCATGGCCTTCGGGCGTCAGCGCGGACAGCAGCGCTTCATCGATAGGCAGAGCTCCGGCCGATTGCAGATTGAGTCGCCCGAACCATTGGTCGCCTTGTCGCGACAGGCTGAAGCCGCTCGAGACCGCTTGGCCACCGGCTACTCCGTTCAGACCTTCGGTGCTGAGGGTGCCGTCCTGATAGCGAATCTTGCCTTTGATTCCACTCACAGGGTAAGGAAACAACCAAAGCTTGAGGGACACTTCCTTGCAATATAGAGAAGCGACCGTGGCCCACTTCTGGCCGTCATAAGTGAGCTGGATGTCGCCATCCACACGACCGGTCGGATGCAGTCGATCCCACTGCTGCCGCAGCCCGCTGGGCAGCGATTCCCGCAGTCGGCTGTCGATCTCTAAGTTATTGGCTGTGGCGTGAATGACCATGGGCACGTCGCGTCCAAAACCCATAATGTCTGAGTTCAGCTCCAATGTGGCATCGCCGCTGGACGCACGCATCGAACGCAACTGGAGAATCTGGTTCTTGCAGAAGAAATCGGCGTTGAGTTTGTCCAGAGGATATGGCAAGCGCGGATCGCGCAGTCGGCCTGATGAAATTCTCCCCTGCACTTCAAAGGAGACTCCCTGCTCTTCTGTCCGCGCCACGCGAAAGCGACTCGACGCCAGACACTCCAGTCCAGCTAGTTGAGAGAAATACTGCGACAATTCCGCCGGCATGGCATCCAGTAGTTTGGGTGAAAAGTTGAGGTTCTCCACCGAACCGCTGGCGTTCCATGTCTGCCGCTCTAGATCGACGGTCCCCGTCAGTTCAAGATGCTTCAGCAAACCCGTACTGCGACAGGATAGCTGGACTGCCAGGGGCGGCTTGGAGACGGGGATACCGACGGTGGTTGCACTGTGGCTAGATCCACTGCCGCTAGACAGACTGTCGCTAGATAGGCTGCTGGCAGCTACAACAATTGTCGCTGGGAGAGGAGAACTGTTCACTGCCAAGGGAGCCAAGCGTCCGTGGAGATCAGTGAAGGACAACACATTGGCGGTCGGCCCAGCGTCGCTGAAAACTCGCACCGTCGCATCCTGAAAATCGATGCTCGGTGACGGCATCTCGGGATCGGGATGCGGTTGTAGAGCCTGAATCGACCACAACCCTGAATCGCTGCGCCATACGTCGACGCGCACGCCATGCAGATCGATATGCGTTACTCGCGTGGTCTTTTGTATCCAGTGAGCAATGTCCAAATCGCCATGCATCACCGCTCGATGGACGCTGACAATAGGCCGCTTGGGATGCGCGGCAGTCGCCCCCAGACGTAGATTATTGATAATGATTTTGTCGGCGCCGTCGCTCGAAACGCTGCCGATTTGGATGATCGAATCTGGAAAGATCTTAGCGAGTTTTTCGGCGACCGAACTATGCAAGCCGCTATTGTATTGCCCGAGGAATGCGCGATACCACAGCAATGTGGCCAGCGAGGCGAGCGCGACGATCAGCAGCAACACCGGCACATGGCTCTCGCGCCGCTTGGCAGGTTTTTTAACTGATGGTTTGGAAGTTTGCTGGGCGAGCCTCGCAGCCTCCCGGCGACCGAGTCGCCCAGGCGACGCGCAATCGCTCCCTAGGCTCGCATTGTGAGGATGCAAGTTGTCGGGCAGATCATGTTGGCCTGTGCGAGGCAAATCCGTTACCTTGATGCGGTCCCATCCATGGGGTAGCGGGACGCTCTACCGCGTAGTGCATCCACCGCGCTACCGCGCAGGC
>CAKQNH010000161.1 GCA_934255105.1 uncultured Pirellulaceae bacterium | reverse complement strand
GGCAAGAACACGGTTCTCGACAATGCAGAGTCTGGACTGTTCAAGGCAGTTCGCGCCGGCAAACCGTGGGCTATCAGGTTCGTACTATCGCGCCTCGGACGCGGGCGCGGCTACGGTGCGAGCCTTCAAGTCGATACAAGCGCAGCAATGGGCCGCGTTGTGGTTTATCTCCCCGATGATGGCCGCGAGCAACCAGAGGCTAAACTTGACGACAGCAGTAATGGCCAAGCCTCACAATCGCCATAGAAGCCGCCCAACCGGCCTGCGATGTTGCTCGGTATAAATCCTGCGATGTTGCTCGGAAGTGCCACGGCGGGCGTTCTGGGCGATTTTGAGGGAGAAAAGGGGTCAGGAGCCGAATTGGTTGACTAGGCAATTTGTCGGCGGTATGTTAATGGCAAGTCGTAGTCGCATACCTGCCCACCGTCACGTAGCTCGTTCGAAGGTTTGACTGAAGCCACGTCCACCGGCGTTCAGATGTTGCCGGACAGTTTTATCACGCATTGAACCGAGGTAATGCATGACAACCCATCTTTCACAAAGATGAGGACTACGAAGCTTTTGAGCGAATCATGAAAGAGGGATTGGAAAAGTATCCTGTCGATTTGCTTTGTTACCAATGGATGCCCAACCATTGGCACATGATTTTGATGCCACGCGAGGACGGAGCCATGGGCCGTCTGCTTTACTGGGTATCCATGACTCACGCGGCCCGGCATCACGCACATTATCGTGCCACTGGAACCGGCCATCTCTATCAAGGTCGATTCAAGAGCTTCCTCGTTCAGAGTGATGACCATTTTTTAGTAGTCTGCCGCTATGTCGAACGCAATGCGTTGGCGGCTAATTTGGTCGAGCGGGCAGAGGACTGGCGATTCGGTAGTCTGTATAATTGGACCGGAGGAATGTGTGGCGTTACTTTGACGAAGTGGCCTATCCGCCGTCCGCCCGGCTGGATCGCAAGGGTCAACCAAGCGTTGAACGAAAAGGAAGAAAAGCAACTCCAACGAGCAATTGCACGAAGCCAGCCCTTCGGCGATCAAAGTTGGGTTGCAAGTACAGCCAGAAAATACAATTTGGAATCGACGCTTCACAACCTCGGCAGACCAAGGAAGCTTACCTAAAATGCCAATTCGGCTCCTGACCCCTTTTCTTCAAACGCCCAGTTCAAAGGAGGCTCGTTGGAGTAATCCTTGTAGGTTCACGCTCACTTCGTTTGTGAGAAGACCCAATGCACAAGAGTAATCCCACCGTTCTATCCTATATCCGTAATGCGTGGCTTGGGCTTCCAGCCTGAGTGGTCCGAATGACCAAACCGGCCAATGGCCAGTTCCACATTTCGATCTTTTCAAAAACAACAATATGAATACGGGCGAGGCGGAAAACCTTGGATCGACGTTTCAATACGTCATCCAAGCCGTCAACGAACAAAGCGGGTGAGGCAGGTTGCCAAATCCCGTCACGGGGACTGTGGGCTGTGGTGCAAACCATCGTTCCTTTAACCGTGCTGGCGTGGGGAGCTGTGAATCTGGCGACAGATCACACCGGGCGAGACTCGCTCGGGGACTGGGCTAAAAACCCGGCTGCGAATAGCTCAACCATGAAAGGCTCGAACCGAATAGGTGAGGGAGAGCTTGCTAGTGAATCTTATGGGAGACGGTGCCGAACTGCGACATCGCTGCTCTGGTCGGTCGGCAAGGATGCTGACCATTGGGTACCCCGACCTTCTGCGTTCTCAGGGGGAAATCGATTGCCGCCACTTGCGACAGTCGGAAACTATGGCGTGCCGGAAGGCCGCACATACCAGAGTGGACCGAGGAGTAACATCCTCTAGCGACGTGACCCATAGGATGAAGTTTGTTGGCTAACGCCGGAGTCTCTGCGGCTGCCGGAAGTAGCATTCCGGTGCCAAGCCTTGTCAGCTTGGTGAAAAGAAGTTCGCGCCGAGAACTGCTCAGGTAGCTTCGCACCAGCGAGGCGGCCAGAGTGGTTCGATCCAGGCGTGGACAAATGCCGTAGAGAGGGAGAGTGGTCTCAGTAGAAAGCTTCCGGAAGGGAGGCGGTGGTCTTGCCGAAGGGCAAGACAGGGTAAGCGTGTTCGCACGCGGACTCTGCACGGCTGGCTGTCGTGACCCGTTCACTACGACCCAAGGGTGATGCCTTGGTCAGTGACGACGAAAGGACTGAGGAGCAATATGAAAGCTCCAATCGTTTTGACGCTTGATGCTCTCTGAGTGTCGTTGGTCTAACCACCAGCGGCACTTGAGAGTTTCTTACCTTGGTTGGCAGCAGTGGACGTTTTTAAGGTGGTTGCTTTGGGAAAAGCCGTCACCTCAAAAACTGCAAACTGACGACGGACACCCGAGTTGCGTTTTGCATCTAGCGTGGGGTCTGTCGAAAGGTTTTTAGCTCGGGTGCTATGAATTGCGTGGGTACACTGTGGAATGCAGTGTATTTGCGAATTCCGTTCCGCATCCGTGCTGGCAATGGGTCGATTCCGCGTAGTCGCTCAAGTTCTGTCGAAGGCCATTCGTTCGGCTTTTCGGAACCATGCAGCGACATAACGAATCCCTGCCAGTCGAGGATTTTTTTATGAAGGTAAAAGTGGGCCTTGGACGTTGAGCCAATAAATCAACGTCCATATTTTCGACCGCATTTGTGAGCCGATGGCGCTAGCCACGGGTTCTCCGGTTTTAGTGAGCCGATGGCGCTAGCCACGGGTTCTTCGGCTTTAGTGAGCCGATGGCGCTAGCCACGGGCTCTTCGGCTTTAATCAGCCGCCGTTTTAATCAGCCGCCTCGGCGCTAGCCACGGTTGCGGTTTTCGATCAAATGACAAAACGGAATCTGAACCACTCATGGAGGAACGTGAAACCAAAATGCAAATACCGATGCGAAGCATCATCACCCGAGGCCGTCGTGCAACTCATCGCCGCCAGCTACCTGCGACACGGTTACTACTGGTACGTCACCGGCCGCATCCCAGACGGCAAGGCACCCGAGCGAGTCGATGACAAGTTGATCACCAAGTACGGGATCGACCTCACCGAGTGGCAGAGATCCAAACGCCGCAAGTCGGGACTAGCCAACGCGCATTACCTACGCCACGGCCGCAGGTTCATTCTCATGTTGACCGAGGGCCACCATGCCCTGCGCTCACCAGCCCGATCCGGCGGCGAGGGAGAACACATCCGAGACTGCCGCCGCATCCCCATTCGGTTTGCCGGCTACTCGATCTCGTACAGGCGAAGTGGGGTAGCCAGCGCCGTCGGCGCACCAACCAAATGGCACGCCCATGTCCGTATCGACAACGAGACTTATGCTCAGCTCAAAGCCCACTATCAACAAATAGCCGTCCATCGTTCGCCAGAGAACTTGGCCACCGAGTTCGCCACGATCACCTACGCTCGCTACGCCCCCATCCGCCGCCAGCTACTCAATATTCTTCGCAGTGTCAACGAACTCCGTCAGCGGCAATCGTACACAAAACTACCCTACGCAGTGCTCAATCTTCGTCGCTCGCCGGTGAAAGTCTACGTCGACGCCGACCGACCGCCGACTTCGGACGCGGAAGTGGACGACGACCGGAGGCAAGTATGATAAGGGTGCAAATCACCATCTTCACCATGTTTGGCGCGATAGCACTACTGAACCCCGCCGCAGCTCAGGCAGCAGCCATCGCCTGGCTATTGCTCATCGCTTGGCGTCTTTGCTGAGCGGAGAACGTGTTGCACGGTGCATGGCCATACTCAATCCCCGGGAAACCGACGTGGAACTACAAGCCGAGCTCTGGTCACAGGCACCTTTCCATGGACGCCGCAATCGCGATCAGCGAGTCACCCTCTCGCCAGTTCGGACTCGTCTGTGTCCAGAACAGAGGGTGTGATCGACAGCCAGAAACCTGCCATTGCTGCGGGACGCAGCAGGACTATACTGGGGGGGCAGGGTTGTGATTGCCGTATATTAATGGCTTAAACGCTCCCCCCCACCTCGTCAAAAACTGCTTGACCAACATGCGACAAATAGGTGCCACTTGAAATACATATCTTCATGCTATTTTATATCGTTCGCGACTCCCCAGTACCCGACAACCACCGTGCTGCTGAAGCATACGCAACTCATGTCCTGCCTTTTGGCCGCTTGCCTTCTCCTCTCAGAAAATGCGAACGCCGGGTTGGTATTTGGTGATGGGAAGGCGCAGATTGAGTATGGGCAGCAGTATGCAAATACCGTATTGTCTTTTCAAGTCCAAGATTTTGCGCCGCAGAGACTAAACTGTTACTTGCGTGGTTCACCGCCCTAACTAAGATATCACTTGGCCTGCCATACGTCTGTTGTAATAGCGTGGTTCTGATTCGCAGGCCTCACTGCTCGGTATCTACAGCACATTTCGGAGATTGCCATTGTCTTATCCAAAACGACGACTCGCTCTTGAAAGACTAGAGAGTCGACAACTACTTTTCGCTTCGTACGAAAATTTTTGTATCTTCTCACCAGAAGATGTTGGTCTATGCCCATACCTTGCAATGGAGGAAGCGACAATACGAAAGGCAAATGCCCTTACGACCACATCTGAGTCTGTGCTATTCGAGAACAAATCACAGCTCATAGACAGGTTTCAAGTCGACTATCGACAAGGGAACCCAATGGCAAGAAGCGAGGTTTTGGGCCTAGAGTTCCGGCAAGTTGGCCCGTTCTTCGCGCCCCTTTGGCCGCCCGGCTCAATTCGACAGGACTACCCAGCCGGAATCCGAGTTGAATGGAAGTTACGCGATAATGACGCGAACAGGACAGTGTTACAAACTGATTCAGCCGATTTAGATGTGGAGCTGAGTACCACCGGTAGCCAGTATAAAAAAGAAATAATGATTCCTCCTGTCGACTTACCTGGCAAGTACTTCTTTGAACTTACAGTTTCACTACTCGATTCGAAGGGAGTGGTGCTTCATCGGCCAGTCAAAGACTTGGCAGGAAACTCAGTTGTAAAAGATCTAACAACTGAAATGGACATAGAGTTTTTCACTGGTTGTGACTCACCATCCGACACGCAAATTGTCGATGTCGTTCTCCCCGAAATTGTAACGACAGTTCGCTCGCCAGGTGTAATGGGACCAACTAAATGGATTGACTTGAAGTTTGCAGAAACGAAAATCAACTTCACAACGGAGGCTGCCGAAAATGAAACGGTAACGTGTCAGGCTAGGTCGGAGGTGTCAGCGCTGCCTGTGTCTGTGCTCTATTTGGGAGTGCTTCCAATCTTTAATGCCGAATCCGTCGGTTCAGCGTTGGTTCAGCTCATAGACGGGCCAGATCAAAAAATTCGATGGAGTAACGGTGAAGGTTTCCAAGCCCAAAAATTCGATTTTTTTGGTTTCGGCTACAACTTACTGCGCCCCGTTCCACGATGGCAAACTGCTATTGAATTCCCGTTGTCCGACGTCAATCCATCGCTCAAATACCCAGAATCGTCATTTGAGACTATCCTGCGTGAATCAGAGGCGTACATCCATAGGTATCTATCAAAGTACTGGTTTGGTTTTCTTGAAGACGTAACTTTATTTTGGGATCCTGGCGATACAACTATGCGTGTTACTGACGCTATGGGTAGAGAAACCGGAAATGCAACAACGGGTCAACTCGTAAGTGATATTCCGAATTCTATCTATTTTGCGGACGGGCCATTAGTGATGCTGTTCGGGCGAGAAGGATCGATCTACAATACGAAAATTGCGGCGAAGAGTAGAGGAGTTTTTCAGTTTTCCGTTGTCAACTTTGACGGCGGAGTTGTACTTTCACCTCAGGAATTCTTGGTTGGTACCAGCGAAAATGGTGTCACGGAATTCACAACGGTTTTCTCGCCGGCATCGGGGGTGCCATTAACTACTGCCGCAAAGGATTCTCAGTCGCACGAAAACACTGAGTACCTAGGCAATGCCGAAAATGAAGTCGTCACTTTTTCAAGAATGGTGGACGGCAACTATTCATTAGCGTCAAACACGGGATCGCAGACGCTGATTGCGGAATCGATGGCTAAGAAGACGATTGTTTCACAAGTTGGTCGAACAAGCACCCTGATTTGGAATACTGGACCTGCCGAAGTACAAGATCAGCTAGCAGGTGCGCTCTTTACGGGAAGCGGTGACGATGGTTCTCTTCTGGTTGATGAACAATCATTGCTCGATTTGAGTTTACCATCATCGCCCTTGCTTTACGGTTATGGCGTAGTGGGTTTTAAAAAGAATGGTGGAGGCGCACTGCGATTAGACGCTGCATCAGTGCGTAGACTCGACACTGGCCTTGTTGGTGCCGTAAAGGTGCTGCATACCGAAGGCAATCAGTTTTCGCTATTGGATACTGGTGGGTGGCGCATAACTTCTATAAATTTCGCGAATGGGATCGCATCGTTGGAATTGAAGAATGACGAGACCTTGCTTTCAGTCGACACCTTTTTAACTAGCCATAACTTCGTTAATCCTTTAGATACTAATAATGACGGGGACGTATCTCCAATGGACGTACTAACCGTAATTAACTTCCTAAACGATCCGGTAGCTAGAAAATGGCCTATAGACATACGTGCAGACGCAAGTAAGGAAAGCTGGCGATTCTTGGATGTCAATGGAGATCGATTTGTAAGCCCTATTGACGCTCTTCTCGTAATCAACGAGTTGAATAACAAAAGGAGGCATTTGGAAGCAGCCGCAGAAAGCGAACCTACTACCAGTGGCACCGACCTAGCCCAATACGGGACATCTGTGATTGAATATGCGGAAGAACGCGTTAAATCAACTGTTGACGACTACATAGCTCGAGTCGATGTGCTTCTGCAGCATTACAACGTTGATGATAACTTTGTGAGCGTAGACGAGAATCGGAACTCTTTCGATCATTTAGATCATGCGATTTTGTCATTTCGGCATCACACTAGGTCGCCGCATTTTGATGCAAATCGACCAAGAGGCCTCCGAGTAAATTTATTAGTTAGCAGTGAACGTTCAATCGTTGACGATCTTCAGACTGACTTATAATTTACAACGGAAGAATTGGGCCACAGACAATAGAGAAAGACGTGTGGACATAGCGGACTGCGGAACGGGACATAGAACTTTAGCGGTATTGTTTTGCATCACTGCACTTTAGGGTAATGCATTATCACTGTTCGCCAGTGAACGGCGCAGTTGTAACGTAGGTTGGTCTTGGTTGCAGGCTGACAAGCGAGTTGAGAACGTTGACGATCGAGCCGTCGGTCATGCGCTGAGGCTGATCAGGTCGGCCACAAACTGCCGGAATTTATGCGTGTCAGGGCGTTGAGGCACACAGTTCAAAAATTGTTTTTCCAGCATTTGCTTGGCGATCGAGCGCCTTCGGTCAGCGTGTGAAGGACGACGGTCAGCATTGTCCCAAGGACGCGAACTGCGGTCGGTCAATTCCGATTTTTCTTCATCCCATGAAGTCAACTCAACGAGTGTGTACATCCACTGATTCAGGTGCCAGCAGCCAATGTTCGACCACAGATTTCGAACCTGTTGTTGTCCGGCGCCCCATACCTCCTTGACGTCGTGGAAATGTTCCTCGATTGCCCATCGATCGGCAACGGTTTCCAAAACTGCCCGTATTTCGATATCTGGGTCGGTACAAAAGAGAGCAACGGGGTCACTCTACTCTGTTGGCATGTCAGGCAAGAGCGATTCGGGGCGCGGAGCTAGATTGGAGGTGAGAATGAAGCGGAGCGATCGCAAATTACGGGCTGGCGTACCACTGGGGGCGAGAAGAGCCTATTTTTAGCGGCTGGTGCGCGAAGGCCTAGACAGTTCGATCGGTTGTGCATCGAACAAGGCTGTAGAGAATGGCGGAGAATTGCCTAACAGCAAAGACCCGAGCTACTACGACCTGAGCTAGGGTGTCCGCACGCTCAGTAGCTCGCGCGTTCTGGGCCGCGTGTGAAAGCGCGTTTGGCGACCATACGTGCGAGCTTGGTCGATGGCGGCAGGACGCCCGGCCACTAAACTGAATAGCGTGCCAAAGTCGCGAACCAGTTCGCACCATACTTCAGGCTCAAGCCCCAGACGCCCAAGAATAGCAGGCGTGTCGGCTGGCGTCATACCTCGCTTGCCGGCGACTGGCTGTCGAGCGGTCCAGTCGAGCAGTTGCAAGTAGTCACTGGCCGACAGGTTTAGAAAACCATTGTCGCTGCAGCGATAGCCGCTGGTGCTAGGTCGCGGGCCAAGCGCATCGCGCAGTTGGTCGATGGTCAGCGGCGCGAGAAAGCGATCAGCGCGCTCGTCGGGCTGCTTGTCGGGTGATCGCAGCGACTCGATACGGCGCTGCGCTGAGGTGTAGTCGCTGTCCTCGAGCGTCTGCGCCATAGCGGCGCGAATTGGATTGAGGTCGACATAGGCCGCACATGCCAGCAAACCCGCTTCATCGAGGATTCTAACGCTCCGAAAGCGCCCCTG
>CAKQNH010000160.1 GCA_934255105.1 uncultured Pirellulaceae bacterium | reverse complement strand
CTACCCCATACAACACAATACACTGAATAGAATATGGACACTCGTCACCGCCCACTCCGCTCGCTCGGCTATCGATCCGTAGCCAGCACATGGTGGCTGATTGACCTGTTCCCCCACCATCCATGCTCGAACTGCAAGGTATTGCGGTCTCGCCGGGAGTTGCCATCGGAAAGGTTTTAATCCTCGACCGCGAAGGTTATAGGATTACTCGCTCTCAGATAGATTCCGCAGACCGCCATAATGAAATCGAACGCTTGCGAACGGCAATAGCCGAAGCGTCTACGCGTCTGGACCAGCATCGCCGCGAATCGACCGAAAGAATCAGTCCGCTCGTGGGAGCGATCTTCTCGGCCCACCAGCAGCTTCTGCTGGACGCCACCCTGTTGCATGAGTGGACGCGGTTGATCGACGAGGAGTGCTACAGCGCCGAGTTCGCCGTCTCCATGGTGCTCAGCCGCTATGCGCATGCGTTCCGCAATATGGGCTCAGAGGCGATGGCCGAGCGGGCAGGGGATATTCGCGATGTCGAGCGCACCTTGCTGGAAGCTCTGGGAGGGGCCCCCATGCAAGTCACCGGCGGAGTGGGCCAGTCTATTCTGTTGAGCCATGACTTGACGCCCAGCGAGACGGCCAATCTAGATCGCGACAAGATCATCGGTTTTTGCACCGAGGTAGGTGGGCCAGGAGGTCACACCGCCATCGTAGCACGCGGTATGGAAATCCCCGCCGTCGTTGGGCTGGGAAGCTTTCTGCATCGTATCGAGCGCGACGCGGTCGTGATCATCGACGGTTTTCGCGGTCGAGTCATCCTGCAACCCGATGAAGCGACGCTAGAGACCGACCGACGACGCATGGCTGCCGGTGCCGGCCGAGTGGAAAAGCTGACCTCCATTCGCGATCTGCCCGCAGTCACTCGCGATGGGACGCGCATCACCCTGCTGGCCAACATCGAATTCCCTGGCGAAGTTCCCAGCAGCCTAGAGCGTGGTGCAGAGGGCATCGGGCTATACCGCACTGAATTCCTGTACATGGCCGGCAACGGCGAGCCCACCGAGGAGGAGCAGACTGCGGCCTACCGCGAGGTGGTCCAGCAAGTCAAGGGGCGGCCAGTTATCATGCGCACGCTCGATCTGGGAGCGGACAAGGTCGCCAAGTTTGCCAAAATCGACCCCGAGAACAATCCTTCGCTCGGCTTGCGGAGCATTCGACTGTCGCTGCGGCAACCCAAAATATTTCGCACACAGTTGCGAGCCATGGTGCGCGCATCCGTCGATGGCCCGCTGAAGATCATGTTCCCCATGGTTACCACGCTGCACGAAATGCGCACCGCCCGGATGGTGCTGCGGCAAGTCATCGATGACTTGGTCGAAGAGGGACTAGAGATGGTCCACCCGATCAAGGTGGGCATGATGGTCGAGGTTCCGGCCGCGGTGCTGATGCTGGAGAGTTTTGTCCGCGAGGTCGACTTCATCAGCATCGGTACCAATGACCTGATCCAATACACCCTGGCCGTTGATCGCGGCAACGAAAGCGTCGCCGATCTATATGCCGGCCACGATCCCGCCGTGTTGCGGCTGATACGCACCTCGATCGAAGTCGCGCAGGCTGCCGGCGTGGATGTCAGCGTGTGTGGTGAGATGAGCTCCAACCCCATCACATCGCTGCTGTTGGTTGGCCTGGGAGTCCGCGTGCTGTCGGCACCTTCGGTATTGCTCCCACAGATAAAGCAGGCACTGCGCCAAGTCAGCTTGGAGGACTGCACTCAAATTGCGAAACGCGTGTTCGAATTCGACACCGCCCGCGAGGTCGACGCTTATCTGAAAACGCGGTTTACCGATCTGCTTCCCGAAATGGCGTTGGGAGTCTAACACACGATGACTAGCGACAATCCTCGACCCGCCAGCCCCCAGCCCGCCAGCCGCCAGCCCGCCAGCTCTCAGCCCGCCAGCTCTCAGACTGTCGCCTCACACGCCGATGTGACTGCCCAGCCTTCAGCGGATGACAAGACGCGGCTGCGAATTCGCTTCACCAAGTGCGGCGATTTGCGGTGGATCAGCCACCGGGATCTGGCGCGTGTGTGGGAGCGATTGTTGCGACGCGCTGGATTGCAATTGGCCTTCAGCCAAGGCTTTAGTCCCAAGCCACGCATCAGCTTTCCGTCCGCTTTGGGGCTGGGAATCGAAGCCCTCGACGAACTGGTCGAACTGGAAGTACTGGGGCTCGTGCAGCTCGACTCGATCGGTGAAGTTTTGCGTCGCGAGATGCCCGACGGTATGGAACTGTTGGAGCTGCACGCCTTGCAGACTTCCCTGGGCAAAGCTCGCGTGCTGGGTGCCAGCTATCGCATTGCACATGGCTTGGAGTCGACGACTGAGCTTGAGCAGCGGATCGACTCCATCCGCTCACTGGCCAGCTTGGAGATCGATCGGGAAGGAAAACAGATCGCCTGCTCGACGACTGATCCACATTTTGATTGCCGCATCGAACAAGAACAATTTTTATTTTCGATCCCCAACGTGGCCCAGGGTTCGATTCGTCCCAGCGAACTACTCGAGCGCGTGGGCTTGGGGCACCTACTGGAAAGCGGTGTGACGCTTCAGCGTACCGCCGTGCATTTGCATGAGATGGCTCAACCGCCGCCCAGCTTTTAGACAATACAGCTCCTAAACAAAACAGCGTTTAGACAAAACAGCTTTTAGACAACCCAGCTCTTACACAGCTACACACACCTACTTACTCTCATCCGCCGCCCACCTAGCGGCTCACAACAGGAAACGACCATGAAAAAAGAAATGCTGATTAACGTCTCGCAACCGGAGGAATGCCGGATTGCGATTTTGGAAGACGATGTGCTCGAGGAACTCTACACGGAGCGGGCCAGTCAAAACAACTTTGCAGGGAACATTTACAAGGGAAAGATCGTCAATCTGGAACCCAGTATCCAGGCCGCCTTCGTCGACTTTGGAGTGGGCCGCAACGGCTTCCTACATATCAGCGATGTTGAACCGCAATACTTCCGCCAAGCAGGCTACGATCCTGAGGAGTGCATGGAGGGGAACTTCCCCGGTGCGGACATCGATGAAGACGATTCGAGCGACGATGACGACAGCACCGACAGCGGAAACGATGCGGGTAAGGAGCGCGGCAAACGCGGCGATCGACCCGAGCGGGGCCGAAAGCGCAATGGCCGCCCACAACACTCTTCGCGGCCACGTTTCAAGCCACCCATACAAGAGGTTTTTCGCCGAGGCGATGAGGTTCTGGTACAGGTCATCAAAGAGGGGATTGGCACCAAGGGGCCCACGCTGTCGACCTACATCAGCATCCCCGGCCGATATCTAGTGCTCATGCCTTCCCTGGGGCGAGTCGGCGTAAGTCGAAAAATTGAGGATGACAAGCGCCGCCGCAAGCTGCGCAACATGCTGCTTGAGCTCAACCCACCCAAGGGGCTCGGATTCATCGTCCGCACCGCCGGCCAGGAGCGAACTCAGCGCGAGCTGTCACGCGATATGGCCTACCTGGTGCGTCTGTGGAAGATGTTGGTTAAGAAGGTCAAGAACACCCCTTGCCCAGCGGACATCTATCACGAAAGCGATATGATCATTCGGACCATTCGCGATATTTTCACTGAAGATATCGATACGATTATCGTCGATGATCCAGCCGCCCACGATCGCGCCAAAGAGTTCTTACAGCTCACCATGCCGCGATTTGTCAGCCGGTTGAAACTGTACCAGGGGGGCGAACCACTATTCCATAAATATGGAATTGAAAAAGAGATCGCCAAGATCCAGCGCCGCACAGTGCCGCTCAAGGGAGGCGGCTCGATCGTCATCGATCCCACCGAGGCGCTGGTAGCCATCGACGTCAACAGCGGATCGTTCCGCTCCGAAAAGTCGGCGGAGGAAAACGCTTTCCAGCTCAACCTGTGCGCTGCTCGCGAGATCGCGCGGCAGCTTCGCTTGCGGGATCTCGGCGGCGTGATCGTCAACGACTTTATCGATATGCGCAGCGAGTCGCATCGGCGCAAAGTGGAGCGGGCCCTGCACGATGCCATGCTGCGAGATCGAGCGCGGACCAAGATTCTGCGGACCAGCCCATTTGGGTTGATCGAAATGACGCGCCAACGCATTCGCCCAAGCCTCAAGCGCAGTGTCTACGAAGACTGCCCATGCTGCCAAGGCCGCGCGGTGGTCAAGACGGGTGAAAGCATGGCGATCGAGGTAGTCCGCGTGCTGATGATGGCCTGCCAACAACCCAAGGCTAGCCGCGTGACCATTCGCGTCAATGACAAGGTAGCTGCCTACTTGAACAACAAAAAGCGTCGGAACGTGATGCACATCGAAGAATCTAGCGGCGTCACCATTCAAATTCTGGGCAGCGAAACGCTCTTCCCCGAGCACTTTGAGTGCGATTGCCGCGACCAAGAAGGCAACCTCATCGCACTGCCGTTCCTCGAAGGGATGACCTTGTAAATCATGCGACAGATATTAGTAACGGGCACGGCTGGGTTCATCGGCTTCCACTTAGCGAAAGCTCTGCTGGCCGCCGGTGAACAGGTAGTGGGGGTGGATAATCTCAATCCATACTACAGCGTGCAACTCAAACGCGATCGGCTTAAGCAGCTCGATGGTGCTGCGGGCTTTACGCAGATCGAGCTCGACTTGGCCGACCGCGAGGCCGTCGAGCGACTGTTTGCTCAAGGCGGTTTCCAGCGCGTGGTTCACTTGGCTGCTCAAGCCGGCGTGCGCTACTCGCTGACCAACCCCCAGGCCTATATTGACAGCAATGTCGTAGCCTTTGCAAATATTCTGGAGGGCTGCCGCAACACTCGCGTTGAGCATCTGATTTATGCCAGCAGTAGCAGCGTGTACGGTGCTAACAAAAAGCAGCCCTTGGCGACGCAGGACAATGTCGACCATCCGATCAGTTTGTATGCAGCCACCAAGAAGGCCAACGAACTGATGGCGCATACGTACAGCCATTTGTATCAGCTACCAACCACGGGCCTGCGATTTTTCACCGTCTACGGTCCGTGGGGACGTCCCGACATGGCGGCTTATCTGTTCACTAAGGCGATCATGGAGGAGCGGCCCATCGATGTGTTTAATCACGGTCGCATGCGCCGCGACTTCACCTACATCGACGACATCATCGGCGCTGTAGTGCGGCTGATCGACCTCCCGGCTGCGCCAAACGCGAACTTTGATCTGCAGCACCCGGACCCAAGCAGTAGTCCGACAGCCCCTTACCGCATTTACAACGTTGGCAACAACGAACCCGAGTCGCTTGAGCGTTTCATCGCGGTGCTTGAGGACTGCATCGGCCGCAAGGCCGTCAAAAACTACCTCGACCTACAGGCGGGCGATGTAGTTGAAACGTACGCTGATATCAGCGGTCTGGAGCGAGAGATCGGCTTCAGCCCCAAGACCAGTATCGAGCAGGGTCTGAGGCATTTCGTGAACTGGTACCGGGCTTATCATTTGACGGTGTGAGCAGCCGATTCAGCTTCTCTACCCAAACGGAGATTATGGAGTTTTGCACTGGCTCTCCTCTAATTCAGACAGAATGATAGAGACAGAAAAATACCCCAGCGTCCCTCAGTTTCTTTTAACGCACTGGCCCTTCTCCCTTTGGGAGAGGTCGAGCCTAAGCGAGGGAGAGGGGTCCGCGCAATCCGCACCTGCACAAGGGAGAGTCATTGGCCGCGAAGGGCTGGTACTGCCTAGGCGCGCGGACTGGCGTTGCGTAGCAATAGCTGCGTTATGCAAGTGAAAACTGTCGCTTCGGATCGCTTACTCGTTTGCCCAGTAGTCGACAACTAAAACCTTTTCGAGCACCGGCTTGAGCGCAGCGCCGAAGGCCCTATGTTCGGGATGGGGCAAGTAGGCTTGTCGATCAGCTTCGCTCTTGAAGGTCAGTAGGAAGCAGTGGGTAAAGCCGTCGGCCAAGCCTTCAGGGCTGTTGTCGGTGCCGTATTCGAAGGCCGCAATCTGCGGGATTTTGCTCGGCAGCTCAGTAAACTGCTCGATGACGCGCTGCACTTCTTCTTTCGGCGCAGAATCCTTGAATTGAAATAGCACGACGTGCCGCAAGAGCTTAGTGGGCTTGTCGGCGGCGGTGGGGCGATCGCTAGTGTGCAAGTAAAACGCTCCAGCCACGGCAAATGCGGCAAGTAAAAGAAGGGCGCGGGTAATGCGTGGACAGCATGTCATGTGGTGACTTTCAAGATGAATTGGGAATTGGGTGGGATGACTAAACAGAGGTAGATTGCGCTTGCCCTCTCCCTCGCTTAGGCTCGACCTCTCCCAGTGGGAGAGGATCCAGTGCGAGCAGTGCTAGTGCTAGTGCTAGAAATTCGATAGGGGAAAAGGCTCGCGAAAAAGTTGTGGGGATAAAAAGGCGGGAGTGCATGTTCTACTAAACGGGCAGGAGTGCATGTTCTACGTTGAAACGGGCAGGAGTGCATGTTCTACGTTGAAACGGGCAGGAGTGCCCGTTCTACGGTCTGCTTTAGCGACTCTCTTTGGCTAACTGGCGGAAATAGCCTTCGATGACCTCGCGGTAGTGGCTGGGGAGCTCCTCCGTCAGACGCTGCAGCGACTCCTGACGTTGGGCCGGAGGTAGATTGCCCCAGCCGGCTCGATCGCCGTTGTCGCGGTTGTCGACGTCTCCCGCTCCACGCCCACCAGCAATTTGGCTCGCGTCCATCGGCTTCATTTGGGCAGGCGATGGAGAGCCCGACTGTTGCTGCTGCTGCTGTTGCTGTTGCTGCATCTGCTCTTCGATTTTTTCGATCAACTTGTCGAGCTTGTCCACGATCTGCTGCTCCTCCTCGCGCACGCGAGTTCCCGCGCGTCCGAGATCCAGCCGTCGATGGACGACCTGCATCAATCGAGCAACTTCGTCCAAACTGTCTTCCGCCAGCGGCTGGATGTCCGCCGCCATCAATTGGGCGACATTCGCAAAACGAACTGGCAGTTCACTTTGGCGCTGAAGCAACAACTGCAGATTCGCTAGGCACTCGTCCTTTTTCAGCAGGTGGTGCTCGGCTGCGGCGCGGTAGAACAGCAGTGTAGCCGGATCGCACACAGTGGATATCTCTAGGCTCGCGAGCACTTCGAGCGACTCGTCATATAGTCGTCGCTGCCCGAAGGCTCGGCCACACGCTAGGCGGACCGTATCCTGCAGCCAGCCGGGCACGTCGCTGGTCAGCCAAGCTAGCTTGCCTGGGTAGACGGGGGCTGCGGTCGGAGAGCGGAGCTGGGTGTTAATCTCTGCGATGCGAGGCTCGATCATCCCCCCCACATCCAGCAGCCGATCTAGCAACTCGGGACCGCGAGATGCCGACTTCGTCTGCTCCCAAAATGCCTCCACTTGTTCGCGTAGCTCGGGCGAGGCGTCCCGCTGATCCAAGTAGCTGAGCAACTGCTGTTCGTATAGAGCCGCTTCGGGCCAAGCCCACGAGGCGGTCTTGCGCAGTGCATCCGTCGCTTGCTCGGCACCGTGCAGAGCCACTGCGGGCGGCCACAGGGGCATCGCAAGTAGCGCTAGCCACCCCGCTAGCAGCAGCCGGTTGCGAAAACATCGTGTTAGATCGCGCATATTCGACTCCCAATTCAGTCGCAAACTATCGAACGGGCCGGGGGAATCCAAACACCAATTGTAGCTGCTAAAGCCAGTTGAGGCTTGGCCATAATTGGTGAAATTGCCGTCAAGCTACGTGGAAACGACGGATAAATGGAGTGAATGATGCAAAAACTGCCGTTCTTTGCGTAGGCTCCCGTTGAGCTGAGTAGGCAAAGTGGTTAAATCTATCGCGTAACTACTGTAGCATTCGTCACTTCCTGCGCACGCTCGGTGTGCCAATACACGCTCGCTGTGCTCACGCAGCTCGCAGGCGTGGTTACTCGGGCGGACAAACTTTAAGACAAAAACGCATGAGATTCATTCAACTTGATGGCATAACCCTGTTGGAACCGGGCAATAGGATCGAAGCCTACCGGTCGCTCCGCGCGGACGAGGACTATCTGCGCGACCACTTTCCGCGTTTCCCTGTCATGCCGGGCGTGCTGATGCTCGAGGCCCTATTTCAGGCCTCGGCGATATTAGTCAGGGCAACCGAGGACTTTCAGTCTGGTTTGGTGTTGCTTCGCGAAGCAAAAAACGTCAAGTTTGCCGACTTCGTGCAACCCGGCCAAACTTTGCAGATTGTAGCCGAGCTGATTAAGAGCGACGGGCCCCGCTTTGTGGTCAAGGCCACCGGCAGCAAAGGGGAATCGACGGCAGTTTCAGGCCGTTTGATCATCGAATGCCAAAATAATGTCGATGGACAACCTGATGTAATCGACAAATTGGCGGCCAAGTACATTCGAGATTTGGCCGAACAACTGCAAGGGGCCGCTATTGTGCGGCGTTAAGATAGCTATAATCTCCCACATTGCTGGGACTCGTAATTCCA
>CAKQNH010000159.1 GCA_934255105.1 uncultured Pirellulaceae bacterium | reverse complement strand
CAGCTCTTACTCTCCATCTCCTCGCCAGCTGGCCCCACACACAATCTCCTCGCCAGCTGGCCCCACACACAATCTCCTCGCCAGCTGGCCCCACACACAATCTCCCCGCCACCTCTCTCCACCCACCTTTCCTCATCACCCTTAGCCCAGCGGGCGGCACATCCCTGCCGGCCGCGTCAGCCGCCGGACCTCATCCCACCCACACCTTCACCCAGCCACCTCCCATCTCCTAGCCCGGAGGGCGGCACATCTCTGCCGGTGCCGTAAGCCACCGGTCCCCGTCCATCCCAACTCCTAGATCACCAGACACCTACAGCTCCAACCATCTACCTCTCGCCCCCCCTGAACTCTCAACCCTCCACCACCACTCAACTCCCTTTCCGCTCTCCCCACCTCGCTCTGACTTGACTTGCTAGAATACCTCCCTTTCCCGCCTCGCCCTCTTCGAGCCCTGCATGACCAGCCACCACTCCGAGCCATTACCCCAGCAATCCTCTGCCTTCTGGTCAACCTGCGCCCGCCTGCTCACCCACTACCCCAATCGTCCCGCCGCGATGAGCAGCCAGGCCGAGGTCAAGCAGCTCGAGCGGCAGTTGATCGCGCTCGCCAGCCAGCTTGTCCCCGCCCTCTGCCCCAGCGAGAGCTGGCAAGTCGCCGCCTCGGTCGGCAAGGGCAATTGGGCAGCGGTTCCCTGGGTCGCCTTCTTCGACACGCGGCAAACCCGGTCAGCTCAAAAGGGCGTCTATCCCGTCATCCACTTCTCCCCCGACTCGCCCGTCGGCATCCGTCTCGGGCTCGGCATCGCCGCCACTGCTTATCGCGGCCGCGAGGACGAGAAGGCTGCTGCCGTCTCGCAGCAGCTCGGTAGCCAAAGCCACCAACAACTAACCGACGCCGGCTTCACGAGCTCCATTGGCGACCATCCCGATCGCACCCCCATCGGCACCGGCAACCGCTCAAAGCGCTACAACAAAGGCATGATCGTCGAGCGCTTCGTCACACTCGAAGATCTCCAAGAGTCCTCCGCCGAGTTAACCACCGCCCTACAAACCCTACTCACCACTTATCAGGGCTGGGTCGAGCAGCAGCTCCAGAGCTCCGCCGCTGACGACAGCGGAATCGACTTCCTGACGCTCATGCGCGAGTACGCCAAGGACCGTGTTGTGCTCATGAGTACTAGTCGCGACCACCGATGCTGTGTTTTTAATTGACGCCTTATACAATGGCCCTACACTTTGGTCCTCGACAGCGATTGCATACTGCCATGAGCCACGATGAAGTTCTTTGAGCGAGCCGTTTTGTCACACTCAAGGGTATCACGCACTATGCCGGACTAATTCCGCCCACTTTCCTAGGACTCAAGTTTAAAAGCTAGCTCTATGGCGGCTGCGTTAGGAAATGGTACACGGCTAGCGAGTTTTTCCGTAGTAGCCGCATCGATACGGTAGTTTTCCCCCATGACCACATTGAACCAACGCTCGCGATCCATCACGACGCGATACATTTTCTCGTCCTGCGTTTCGGCAATGTAGGGGAGAAAGACTTGAATAGACTTGCCAACTCGTTCGGCCTTTGCGCCTATGCGATCGACTCGGCCCGTACGCTGTTCGAGGTTGCTGGGGTTCCAACATAAATCGTGGTGGATTATGTGGCGGCAGTTAAGATGCAGATCGACACCTTCGGACATCACGCTACTAGCAATCAAGATCTCCGGATAAAATGGTGTATTGAAAGTCAGCATTAGTCTTTGACGCGTTTCCGATCGAGTGCGTCCATTAATAAGCCGTACGTTTGGCAATAACTGCTCGGCTCGATCCCCCTGCAGTTCGTCGTCGTCGTACTCACCGGCGGTATCCAATCCGAAGTGCGCACCCGTTTGGATTCTTCGAACGGCATCTATAGTTGCTTGGCGTTGCTTCTCGCCGCAACGATCGACCAAAAACGCAAAAAAGTCCTGAATCACATCCTGAAGTGCAATTCCCGAAATATGACGTGACTCGAACGCTTTACGAATCATGTCTTCTGGTGCCAGGTCTTCGCCAATTGGAAAGAACCGTACTAAAAACGCGGGCGTACGCACGTTTCGACGCACGATCTCGATCAAAGTTTCGCAGTCTGAATTCAGATCGGGGAATTGAGCCAGTATGGATCGCGTTGTATGGTCGCAGGCGCGGCGAAGCGGTCCATCCTCGTCAAAAAAACGATCTCCAATACGCTTCAGTTCATCAGCCGCGTTCTCAGGCGAACAAGCAAGCAGCTTGGCACCAAGCTCGATGATTTGCGCACTCAAAGCACGCGAGATCTGTCGGCGCAATGCTCTGCCTGTTTGAACGTAGTGGCAAAACACGACCGCCTTTTCACCACGATTCCATATATCAAGCACGCGATCGACAGTCGCCTTGATCTTAGGATGCTCGATCTTGGCTTCCAGTTGGCGAGGGATCATGGTTTCAAGCTTCTCCAAATACCAAGCCGCAGAATCATTGATTGGCTCGGACGGTTGCTCATCCGTATCATCGTCGATCTTTGGCTCATCATCTTTGGTGCGAGTGTGCAGAAAGGCCTCGTAGCTGGATGCCAGCCCCTCAGCAAACACAGGACGAGCTTCAGGCGAACAGGCCGATGCTCGGGAAGCTAGCAGAAACGGCAGTAGAGCTTCTCCTGAAATCGCTAAGCCCTCTTCGTTGCCATTGCCTTGCTCGTTGTCCAGCAAAATTGCCGCGCCAGCTCTGCGCTCACGACGCAAGGTTGACTCAGCCCCCGGAAGTTTGCGAGCCTTCATATGTCGCAGCACCCAAGGGTGAAGTAACTGCTCCGCCTCCTTCATGCATAATTGAGTTGTCTTGAAGCGATCCATGACCTGAGCCGCCAATCCATCGAGCTCGCTAATTTCGCGAGCCGCCTCCCACCAGGCGTCGACACTATCAAAGTGCATATCGCCAACTTGCAAATCTTCAGTTCTGAGCTTGCCCCATATCGCATCCAAGCAAACGGCAGCTTCTTGAGAGCGATCGAGGCCAGTTTTGAGTGACTTGCGAGCCTCGGCAAAACCTTCTCGACCAATCGGCGGCGCTGACTTGCCAGTCCAGTGGATTCCATCAAACCGATCCAGCACGGAGCAGAGCTCATGATGACCCAATTGAAACGGGGTCGCCGTCAGGAAAAGCATCCGCTCGAAGATGCCAGCCAACGGACCTTGCGAGATTTCGTCTGCATCAGCCTGGGCATCCTCGCTGTGGAAAAGGGTCGCCAATCTGGTTGCCGAATTCTTGAGGTGATGCGCTTCGTCCAAAATCAATAGCGGCAACCGTTGCCGAAACTTTATAAGGCATTCCTTCCACACTTTACCCAGTTGGAACTTTACTTCTTGTCTCGCGTACTTAATTTTGGCATCGTAGTGCGTTGAACGTCGCAGCGGTATCTGCTGAAGTGCTGCGAAGATCGACGAGGTGTCGAGATCGGGAAGCAAGTCGCAAATCGCCTGTGGAACGGGGTCGTCATCCACGCGATTGGCACCAGTGATATCCGCCGTCAATTCGTTGAGTTCGCCTAGCCACTGCATCGGCGGCGATTTCAGCAATCGACTCCAGATACGTTCATCGCGTTTCGTCAGCCAACTCATTCGCAGCAAGTCACCCAAGTTGCGACCAAGCGCACGTTTCAAACTATCAATATTCCGCCGACGATGTAAACTGCGTTGGATAAGTGCCAACATGACCCACGGATCGTCCAAGCCACGACTCATCGCACCATGAGTCATAAAGATCAGAGAACTACGGCGCGACCTTGGATCGTCAAGCAACTTTAAGAAATCGACTGCTTTCTCAGCCCTTTCGTATATCAGTTTTCCGGACAGCGCTGTCGGCAAGCAGGACTCACGGAATAATTCGAAATCTTGTGGCCACTTTTCTTTCAGTGAAGAGGGAACCATAACCACCACAGGCCTGCCTCCGCGATTCGACAGAGCGGTGGAGACTGCTACCGCGATAGCGACAAATGTCTTCCCCATACCAACTTCATCGGCCAAAATCACACCCGGCTGGTCAGCCAAGCGTTGTAGGATCGTTTCTGCAGTAGCCCTCTGTCGCGCCGCGTCTTCGGCTGATATCCGGCCCTTTACATGCAAATTAATCTTATCACAGAACGGATAATCGACGCTCATGAGCACACCCCCGCAAACACATCGCGCACGTAGCGTTGCAAGTTCTCAGGACCATCACTACTACCGTCGCCTAAGCGTCTGTGCAAATCCTGAACAATGGATCGAATTTCCGATTGTTGTATCTCAGGCGTAAGGCAACCAGTCGCCGTCGTGAATTTGGTGCGAGTTAACTCCAATGCCAATTCCGTCAGCAGGAACATCGATTCCTCGGGTGACCGAGCTTCGCGAGCGATCGCGTCCGAAAGAGCCCTGACGCCGACTGGACCATTTAGTCGCCAGTGAAGTACTTCGATCGTTGCCGCCGGACGCTCTAAGCGTTCTCGCATTTTTGAAAGAGCCCAAGATAAGCGTCGTGTTCGTTGAAGTAGAAATCGACTTGTGTCCACGCGCTTGTGAGGGACCACGATCTCTGCGTCCATTGCTCCAACCGTTTTAGGCTTCTTGCGTTTCAAGTAGTCTGCCAGTTGCCTATGGAGCGGACGAGCCGATGTTAGCAAGTCAATCAAAGTGTCGAGTGGCAGGTCCTTCAATTCATCCGGAGGCGGCAGCGAATTCGCCGATAGTGCGTTTACAGGCCACCAAGCCGTAGCAGCATCTCCGTCGACGCGAACTTCGAATCCAGACGGCGGTCGAGCTCGGTCCCACGGCAATCGACAGACTGCCGGAGAGGCCAATGCTATCCAACGTTCGGCATCAAACCAAACACAGCCATCTCCGTCAGGCAACAGTTGAAATCCATGGGGTGCCGATCCGTGAAATTCTAAAGTTAGCAGTGCATCGGTACCGTTTTCAACGCTAAACGTTGCATCGCCAAAAAATGTAGGTAGTGATTTGTACTCTGACTCTGATTCATCGTCACCATTTGGGATTGGCTTCCATTGGATCACCTCTGTGTCAACAAGCTCACTATCTGGAAACGTCGCCACGAAAGCATCGAAAGCGGCCGGGTCACGCTGCGCATCAACGACATAAACCAAGTTGGCTTCAATGTTCGCTCGTTTCGAGATACCAAGACCCGCGCTCGTGAAATTGCTTGAGCCAATTTGATAGAGTGCGTAGCGGTCGTCCTCCAGCCAAATCCCTTTGGCGTGCAGCGGTCGACCATCGGCCGTCTTGATTCGGTAGAATTCAATCGAGCAGCTATGTCGATGCGGTTGATTGCAAAACGACTCAGGCGCGTGCAGCAGTACTTTACTATCGCCGTCCACCGGTGCATCGGGGATATCTTCGCCGGTCACGTGATAGCCAACGGCCACGTCACCACGCTGCCGCATTAGATTGATCACCTCTGTTGCCGGTTGGTTCGGTGCTTCAGGTGGGTCAAAAAACGGACTGACCACATTGGCTATGTTGGGTGGCGATCCACCTGGCCAAAGCCTCTTCAATTGCCCGAAACAGGATTGCTCTGGCCCCTGATTCGGCTCGATGAAAAGCGGCTGGACGCGAATCGCGGCATCCTTCAATGCATCGCTGCCCGCACCCCAATTTGCGCATTGAGAAGCGACACGATCCAGCAGTCCTTTCCAACGCTGGACTGACGGCGAGTCTACATCATTGGTTGAAGTTGCGAACTGCACGATTCGTCCGAGAAACGCGATGGTCTCATTCAGTGACTGAATTGGCGATGGACTCCCCACGGAAAAGTCGAGTACACCGTATACCTCCAGATTTCGCCGGTAGCCGTCTTCGGTCAGATTTGCCGAACCAATAATCACACGCACGCAGTTTGTCCAAACAAGCAAGCTTACCTTTGCATGCTGAATACCAGGCAAACGGGCAGCTAGCAAGTCCCAACGCAGATTGCGACTGCCGCGACAATGGTGAGCATCCACTAAAACCGCCGCACACGAGAGCTTGGCTAGCTTCTCTTCACGTTCGATTAAATAAGCTGGACCATCCTCGTTCGGTTCGCTCTCCAAACCGAGAAAGCTGGTGAGACACTCTTGCTCGAAGAACGCGGCATTGAACGTAAAGGTCGTAGCGATGCATCCAATAGGATCACCGGCTTGATCCGGCGGCACCCAGGCTTCCAGCAATCTTCCAAACCCCGCTTGGCTCTCATGTTTGCGTTTCGCCACTTGTCACCTAATTCCTTTTTCCGCTTCTCCAAATAATCCATTCGCCATTTTCGCCCTCTCGCTTGTGCGAAAGTCAGACGTCTCAGTGACCGGTGAGGGCCCCTTCCTGGTCATTCGCTATTTACCAAATGCAAATCGGATGCAAACGACCACAAAGAATGCGTTCGATATGCGTGTACGTAGCCATCGTCGTGCCGCGGCCGGTATTCACGGACGTAGCCTGGGCGGATCAAATACGTCCCATCGTCGAAGCGATCAAACCATGGCATCTTGCCCGCCCGCGACTTGTCTCGTTGGACTGCTACATGATAGGCCAACAAGCGTTCGACCCAAGCCTGCGGACCGGCTGGCTCTGAGAACTCAGCGAACGACAGAGAAAATCGATGGTCTAAACCAACCGGCGTAAGCTTGTCGACAACTTCCGGATAGATTTTTGGCAGCATCTCTGCAGCCAGCTTAACAGTCTTCAGTGTTGCTAGCTCGCTGATCTTAATCCGCTGTGTATTCTGAGACAGGTAGTTGAGACAATCATCCAAAGCATCTTGCAGATATCGACTGAACTGCTCGTAAGCACTGATCGCCGTTAGCAACTCGACCAACGGCCCATTGGCCGATTGCATCAGCCACTGATGAAACCTCCGCTCGCTTGGATCGCTGGTTGCGAGCTCTGCGGCCCAAAATGCCTGACCAGACTTCGACGTGAGAGCTGCAAAGATTTCGCCTCGATGGCCTTCGGAAAGTTTAGAATTCTTTACCGTCATCAGCGCAAGCCGAATCTGTTCAGATTCTAGCGGGCCTGCTTCGTAGATTCCAAAATGCTCTGCAAAGAAGCCGCCCCACGATTTCCGAGCCGTTGCGCCGGCCTTGAGTCCGTCCTCAATACCGTCTATCAACCGCTGGCGATGTGAGCGGCCCGGTCCATCGCCAAATCCCGTAAAGCCCTTTTATCCCTGCTCCCCCTCCCAAGCTTCGAGAATCGCTTTTCCCGCCTCGCCCAGGCTTTCTGAAGTCTCGACGCCGATTTCGCGCGACAGTGCACGATAGATACCATGGAATCCGAACGTCCGAGCATTCTTCAAATACCGTCGTTCAGACAATGGTACGTTGTCGCTTCGCGCCTTATCCGCCTTGTCGCGCCCAGGCAATCCTCGTAGCAGCTTCGAATCCGCCGTTGCTCGCGTCAGACCCTCGACTACGTACCACTCGAACACCATCCACGGTTCGCTGACGCCATCGCTCGCCACCGTTTCATCGTCAAATCTGCTACACAGCGACAGCGAAGCCGCCAGGACCGTCAAGAACCTCGGATGTTTCTGACGCTCCCGCACGCCCGGCACCATCCGCGACGCCAACAGGTCCGCGATTGGATAAATCCCCAGCGGATCAATCGAGCCCTCCGCCGATTCCTTCGGATCAGCTTCGCTTAGCAGTGGCATTAACATGGTTCAGACTTTCAAAATTTCTGGCTTGCCCGGCGAGGATGAAACCGCAAGGCCGCTTGACCGTAGAGTCCTCTTCGATCTCGTTTGTATTTCCTTTGCCTTGCTAACTACGACGCGCCAATGATTCTTAGGCACTTGACTGCCGCACAGGGACATCGTAGCAGGCGTCCTCCTGCCCGTGTCCACCATCCAACGCGACTTAAAATATGCTTCCACAACTCAATCAACATCTCCCCTCCCCCGTAGAACGGGCACTCCTGCCCGTTTACACTTGCTCACCCCACGTCCTCTTGTCCATGCCCACCATCCGAACGAGCCTTCAACATGCTTCCCTAATCTAACCAACGTCCCTCACCGCTTCCGTAGCGGAACTCGCCAAGAGTTTCGGCTGCCCACGAGCCCAACGCGATCCTTATATCTTCCAGTCCCCAAATTTTCCTGTCCAATTCGTCGAGCCACGACCACCACCTCGACCCCATCCCCACTCTCCCCCTCGACCCTACCACCTCACCCCCTACCACCTCACGCCCTACCACCACCCCACCTGCTAGAATATCCCCTTTCACTCCACCGCCTCTCTTCGAGCCCTGCATGACCAGCGACCTCTCCCAGCAACCAACTTCGCGTGGGTCTGCATTCTGGTCCTACTGCGCCCGCCTGCTCGCCATCTACCCCCAGCGCCCAGCGGCCATGAGCCGCGAGGCCGAAGTCAAGCAGCTCGAGCGACAAATAGCGTCGCCAACCAACTCGTACCAACGCTCAACGACACCAGTGACCGCAAATCCTG
>CAKQNH010000158.1 GCA_934255105.1 uncultured Pirellulaceae bacterium | reverse complement strand
TCCCGTCACTGGCCCGAAAGAAGATTTCGTCGCCAAAGCGAGTGAGGTAAATCGGTCCGCTCCCCGCAATGCCTGGGCGAATCTCGATCGATCCGGTACCGGCGGCTGTTCCATCGCTGTACCAGAGTTCGGGGTTGTACGGCGAGGCTTGGCTTTGCGCCTGGAAAAACACCTTTCCGTCTAATGTCGTCATGCCCGGCGCCCCGAGGTCAAACTCAATAAAACCCTCACCGGCCGGATTGATGTCTATGACCATGGCAGTGCCCGCTGTGGTCCCGTCGCTCCGCCACAATTCATATCCATGAATACCGTCATCGGCTCCGAACAACAGGGCGCCATCGAGTACAGTAAACGACTTCAGCCCGTGCAAGTTTGCTCCGCCAAAAGTGGATACCATCGCCGTACCTGCTTCGGTCCCATCGGACTTCCAAAGCTCTCGAGCCCCTGCATTTTGAATCTCGAAGAACGCAGTCCCATTGAGGTCCGTGATTTGGTTTGGCCATGATCCGCTCGAACCGGGGCGAATGTTTTTGACCAAACGTACCGAGTCCGATGCAGAATCCAGGGCAAAGAGTTCTTCACCGGTAATGCCATAGAAATCAATTTGGCTGGATCGAAAGAACAGTCGTTCACCAACCACTGAAAGGTTTCCCGTCGTGGAGAGCGCGCTGGCAGACGCATCGGCCAGCGGAACCGGCGCTGTGCCTGCCGCCGTCCCGTCGCTTTTCCACAACCACTCTTTGCCGTCGTTGCCGATGCCGACGAAGAACAGGGCACCATCAAAGACGGTCAATTCCGTAATATACGATGGTCCACCATCGCGCAGGTCGAGTACCCTTTCGGTCCCGCTGGCAGTTCCATCGGTTTTCCATAACTCGTAGCCGCTCGCGCCGTCATTGCCGATGAAATATACTTCTCCACCAAAAGACGTGAACTCAGGAATGGAGACGCCGTCACCCGATGGGTTCAAATCCGCAAGCATCCGTGGTCCAACTGCGTCATAGATCCAAAGCTCCTTGCCATGCACACCATCGTTGGCGACGAATAGTGCGAACTCATCCGTGGAATAAAAAGAGCGTGGATTGGAAGAACCAAAGATCTGCAAATTATAACCGACGGGCCCCAGGTCCGACGAATTCCGCTGGATCGAATCAATGCGTATTGCATGGTCGAGAGTCGCGTCCCAGAGTTCGTCACCAATCGAAAGTGAATCGATTGGGGGCAACAGGAACGACGAGGATTCGCCGGTAAAATTGTCCCAGGTAATCGTCAATTGATGTGTAGAGTCCGTTTGTGAGTCGGTGTAAGTTCCTGCCAGGTGAAACGATTCTCCTTCATCGACGTTGATGACGCTCGAGCCGATCGAAGCGGTCAGCGTGGGCAAGTCATTGACGGTCAGTTGAAACGAAAAAGTCGCAGCTTGTCCGTCTGAATCCGTAGCAGTTAAAACAACGGATTGCGCCGGCAAGGCAGTTATGCCGCGAAATCGCCACAACCAGTTTTTTCCACTGGCGTCAGCAGCGATTTCCCCAAGCGAAGCCGACAGAGTTACGCTCCCTTCAGGATCGAACACAGTCCCACTGAGTGAGGCAGTCTCGCCTTGATCGATCACGATTGGAGCATCATCTGCCGTCCAAACTGTGGGGTCGTTGATTCCGTTAATCGTTATCTCAACTAGGCCTATTGCGCTTCCTCCGTTTCCGTCGGTTGCCGTGAATTGAAAGCCATCGTTGCTAGTCGTGCCACCGGCGAGTCCATTAAATGCAACACGTGGATCGTAACTAAAACTGCCGTCCGCATTCGGAATAAGGATTGCACCTGATTGCAATGTCAAAGGGACGCCGCTGACTATTTGCTGCCCGTTGATCTGGTCGATACTGAGCACATCGGAATCCGGGTCAACTGCGTCTTTTAGCATCCCGGTGACTGCGGTCCTCGTAGCGAGCAATTGCTCGGAAAGTGCGAAGGATTGATTTGACACGGTTGGCAAGTCATTGTTGCCAATGATAACGATCGCGGCGTTGGCGGTAGTTGTTTGCCCCGTATCGTTGGTGATTTCGTAGCTAAAACCATCCGAAGCGAGTTGTCCGGCCGCGAGAGCGTTAAAGACTCCACGCGGATCGTAGGCAAAGTCACCAGTTGGGCTGACTGTGATGATCGCGCCAGAGGGAAGGGCGACTTCAACATCACCGATCACCTCGGCTCTTGCCTTCACAAACAGTCGAGCGTTCGGAATCTTGGAAGCTGGTGAGGGACTTAGAAACCTCGGTACCATAGGCTGAGAATGAATAAAAGAAACATTCTCCAGAGGGGCACTGTTCAGATACATGTTCGTTATACCGGTCGATCCGAACTTTTGCGTTCCATACATCACCGCGTACCATCCCGGTTGCAAGTCAGCGTTCAGCTCAGTCGAAACTTCACCGTCTTGCTGATACGCCAGCGGAATAACGGTCGTTGCAACCACATCCGATGTTGACAGATCTTCGGAATCCGGAACGTCTGTTGGCCCAGTCAATCCGACCAGCGCGGCGAATGGACCGGTTCCGCTAATGAACTTGAAATTACCTCCAACACGAGCAATCGTCGTCGGCTCGGTGACCTCGAATCTAAAACCGTAGTAGTTTTCTGCGTCGAGAGAGCTGGTGAAGATCGGCAGCGTGGAGTCTGGTGTTGCCGTCGCGATCTCTGGTCCTGCCAGGGTCGATAAGGGGACGCCGTTTATCGCGGTAACCTGGAATGGCGTGCTGTTTGGGTCTGTGTCATTCGCGAGAAGTCCGGTCGTCGATACGAATCCAGAATCTTCATCCGCCGCAAAATTGTCGTCGGTGGCGATCGGTGGCGCGGGCTGCACATCCAGGGTTACGGTCGCGGTGGCTGAGCCGCCGAAACCGTCGGAAATGGTGTACGTGAATTGGTCGTTGCCCGAAAACGGAGAATAGGGGGTATAGGAAACCGTCTGGTTAGCGTTCACAACCACAGTGCCGCTGGCTGGTTGGGTAACTGAGTCAATAACTAGCGAGTTTCCATCTGGATCGGAATCCAGACCGTTTCCATTTTCTTCCAGCACTGCGATTATCGATGTCACGTTTGTATAAACATTCACTTCGTCATTCACCGCAACAGGCGGCGCATTAAGTTCCAGGCGATAAAGCTCGCGGCCAGTCGATGCGGCATTTGCAGTTAGGTACGCAAAGGAACCTAGCTTCGCCAATTTCGCCGGCGAGAAGCCGAGTTGACTCGGAGCACTGTTGGCTAGCACGCGTTCTAACTGCCGCGTGGCGGGATCGAATGTCCAAAAGCCACCGTTGCCATAGGTACCTTGATCTACAAACAATAATTTGTCACCGACTGAGGTCATAAACCCGCCGTTTACGGCTAAGTCGAAAAACGGAGCGTCCAGTTCTGACTCTCGGTTTCCTACCACGAATTCAAAGCTATTGCCTACCGTATCAACTTCAACAATACCTCGAAACTCAAAACTCCCCGTCGAATAGTAGTTGAGAATTGGTTCGAAAATGTTTGGATCGAGTGGATTTCCGCCAATATCGACGGCGATCGTGTCGCCATTTTCAGCGACGCCCTCAAAAGTCGCCACCGTCCGCGTGGCAGTCAAATATACTTTTCCATTTAGATAAACCAAATCGGCGACGTCGGACGAAGTGTAGAACGACGAAGGATCGACGTGAACCAAAGCGGCGACATCGTCTTCAATACTGTTGATGTTGATGGCACTGCCAGAAACCTCGAGTTCGCGGTCCTCAAATACAGAACTGAAAGCATTAACAGCGGGATAATAGAGATTGCCGGCTGCCGCCAGCGTGTCCTGTGCCATGTTGCTAGGTGGAAATTGACCAACAAGATAAACCGTAGAGTATTCTTGACTGATGCTTCCTCCCGCGGTATTGAAACGATAGAGGTTTTCGCCTAAGGATTTACCGTATGAAAGGTTATAGAAGGACCAAAAGCCCAAGATGCCTGTGTCGTAAGTAAAATCGGTAGGAAAGCTTGAACTTGGCCCATCGTCTAGATCAACAACCAGTGTGACGCCGCCTCCAGCGTCGTACCGCCAAATTTCTTCGCCAACAATCCCATCGTCCGCTCGGAAATAAATCGAGCTCCCCGCAACTGTCGCTTCGCCAGAGTAAATAGGGCTGAGCTGGGAAATGGTCCCACTAGATACTTCATAGGAGTAAAGTCCTTCTGAGCCCGATAGCCCGCCAAAAAGCAGCGTTCCTTGGTATCCTTGTAAATCGAAACCTCGCAAAGTCTGAGCGTTTGATGGATCCTGAAGTTTCTCAGTCTCGCCACTGGCCGGAATGTGCCTCCAGATCGCGTCTCCGCTTCCATCATTGGCAACGAAGTAAACACTGTCGCCGATGGCGACTAATTCGTTGGGATCCGAGCTCAGCCCCCCTGGCCTCAGGTCCGCCACCAACTGAAGGTCACCCGCCAGCAACCTGCGATCCTCTAGCAGCTCCGCTCGCAGAATACGGCGGCGGGATTGGAGAGAAGGGAATCGGCCTCTCGCTGCTTTATTGCGGCGCGCATTGGAACGGAGACGGCTAAATAAACTTTTGCCAGGCGTGTTGAGCTTTTTCATGGTCTATTTTTCTGATGGGAGTACGGCGACACGGTACTGCATGAACTGATTTTGGTGAGGAGCTTCCGGCTCCCAAGAAATGCTAGGAGCGATCGACAGAACTTGCCTCGAAGAGATTTGCGACTCGGGCAAAATCTCGTTTCCTTTAAAACTGCTAGGGAAATCGCGACTCTATGCCCGAATTTTGAGCGCCAATGGACATAGGAACCTCAGACTAAGATGCGACGGCCCTGCAGAACGTGTCGCAAGAACTTGAGAAATTCTTAGGCTATAATCGATTTTTTCAGAAACTCACTCGGTTTGGCCGACACGAATGAGGCGGAAGGGCATCTGTTGCATGGGTGGAACTACATGCGTGATCTATCAGCGTTGGAATTGTCAAATTTGATCGAGCGGGCGCGGCAGGGCTCGCCCGATGCACTGGGGGAACTGCTGGAACTGTATCGCAGCTACTTGCAGCTCATTGCGTCGCTGCAGGCGGGTGAGCAACTGCAGGCGAAGTTTTCGCCGTCGGATCTAATCCAGGCGACGTTTCTGCAGGCACAGCGTGGATTCCGCGACTTTCACGGCAATAGCGAGGGTGAACTGATCACGTGGCTGAGGAAAATTCTGGCGTCGCAGTTGGCGATGGAGGTTCGGCGATACTCGACGGAAGGACGCAATGTGCGATTGGAGAGGCAGATGCATTTTGAAATGAACCAGTCCTCGATACTGATGAATGCGATGCTAGCGGCGCGCGGTAATTCGCCCAGCCAGAGTGCGATGCGGCGCGAACGAGCGGTCTTGCTGGCAGATGCGTTGGCGAAGCTGCCAGAAAACTATCGGAACATTATCGTGATGCGGCATCTCAAGGGCCGCAGCTTCGCTGAAATCGCGGCTCACGAGCGACGTACGCTCGATAGCGTCAAATCAGCTTGGCAGCGGGCGATCGGGAAACTGAGAGAAATGCTCGGCGATGGAGCGCTCTGATGGATATAGCCGACAGCACTCCCGGATCGCGAACTGCAGGATCGCAACCTGCGCCTACTCACCCGGAAACGCGTCTGTCGTCGCGAACAGAGCGCGCGATGGAGTTGTACTTAGAGCAGCTCGAAGCCGGCGAATCTCCGGACCGCGCGAGTTTCTTGGAAAAGCACGCGGACCTAGCCGACGAACTGGCAGGGCCTCTCGAAGCGCTCGAATTCCTGCACTTCACCGCCCCGCAGTTAGCAGATGTGGAGGATGCAGTGGCGGAGAACGAACTCTCCGGCCAAGCCACGCTGGGAGACTTTCGACTGATCAAGCCGATCGGTCGAGGCGGCATGGGGATCGTCTATGAAGCGGAACAATTGTCGCTGGGACGACGTGTGGCGGTTAAGGTTTTACCCTTCGCATCGATGCTGGATCCCCGACAACTCAAACGATTTCAGAATGAGGCCCGATCGGCGGCCACGCTGGAGCATCCGCATATCGTCCCGGTTCACTTTGTTGGTCAGGAACGTGGCGTCCATTTTTATGCGATGCAGCTCATTGAAGGGCAAAGTTTGGCAGAAGTCGTGCGGGACATGCGGACTCCGCCCACCATCGCGGCGCAATATGACGACGCATGCCGAGAGCTAGGTGACGCGACCCAAAAATCCGAGTCGGCAAGTGAAGCCGAATATTGCAAAACCGAAACTGGATCGCATGACACCAGCCTCCCAGCCACGGACAAGGATGCAGGCCAAGGAATTCTCTCGCACCCAAGTAGCCTACATACCTCGGCCAGCCGCCGCGAATACTACCGCACTGTCGCTTTGCTCGGCGCTCAAGCTGCCGAAGCGTTGCAGCATGCCCATGAGCACGGAATCATCCATCGCGATATCAAACCGGGGAACTTGATGGTCGATTGGTCAGGCAAGTTATGGGTCACGGATTTCGGGCTGGCTCGACTGGATTCGAATGAGTCAATAACTGCCGCAGGTGATCTCTTGGGTACCCTGGCCTACATGAGTCCTGAGCAACTGTCGCCCACTGCAATTACCGACTCCAGATCTGATATTTATTCGTTGGGAGCTACCCTGTATGAGTTGCTGACACGTGAGCGACCATTCCACCGCCGAAGTGAAGCGAGCAAGTTGGCCGCAGGCTTGGCCGGAGAAGTACCGCCACTGAGTCGCTTCGATCGAAACATCCCCTTGGACCTTCAAACGATTGTCCTCAAGGCAATGTGCGTCGATCCTGCCGATCGTTATCCAACGGCTCATTCCATGGCTGAGGACATGCGCCGCTTCGCTGCCGGATCCGCTATTCGCGCTCGCCCGCCGTCGCGTTCGGAGCGTGCTATTCGTTGGGCCCAACGACATCCACGGATGCTCACTTCTCTAGCTCTGGCTTTTGTCATCCTCTGCGGGGGCTTGGGATTTAGCACCGTGCAGGTTTGGAGAGCCAACCTGAAGTCGCAGGAATTGTTGTCATCCGTTCGCCAGCATTCCGACAAGGTTGAAGAGATGCTCTATCTTTCGGATGTGCAGCTCGCCTACCAAGCTTGGGAGACGCGGAAAGTTGCGAGTGTCCGATCGATTCTGCGACAGCAGGTGCCGACCGATGAAGCTGGAACAGATCGTCGCGGAGTTGAGTGGCACCTCCTCAACGTACTATCCGATGCTCCACAGCACAAACTCGTCGGACAGCATGTGGGATCGGCGAATCAGTTGGCCGTGTTTCCCGATCGAAAACGTGTTGCGTCCGTTGGAGACGATCGGCAATTGCGCATTTGGAATCTCGAAACCGGCGAGGCACTCGCAACCATCAGCATGGGGACTTCCAGTGCAGGAGCGTTGTTTGCGGTCGCCGTTTCCCCAGATGGAAAGACCGTAACGACAGGGAGTGATGTGGTGCAACTGTGGGATGTGCAGTCCCAAAAGTTGATTCGTAAATTGACTAGTTTTGACTACAACGTGCAGTCGATCGCCTTCGCACCAAGTGGTCAGCAGATTGCGGTTGGTTCAAGATACGACCGAGTCCGACTGCTCGACCTGAAAGGCAACGTGTTGGCAGAAATTGAGGATGAATCGCGTCACGAGTCACTGGCATTCACGCCCGATGGTCAAGAACTGCTGATCCCAAGCCGCGAAAAACTTCCCCACATCACACTAGGATTTGTGCGCATTTGGCAATCAGATCTGTCGGTAGTTCGTGCGCAGTTGCCAGCCGCTGACGCAGTAAGCGCCCCAAACATCACGTTGGCTAACGTCTCGTCCGACGGAACGTTCTTTGTTCTGTGTTCGCGTTACGGGAGGGTACCGATCCGTATAGTCGACGCTCGATCTAAGGAATTTTTGATTGAATTGCCCGAAAAACATGACGAAGTAAATGCGATAGATATTTCACCTGATAATAGAATGCTGGCTGTGGCCTTGAATGATGGTTCGATCGAGTGTTCGTTGCTCGCACGAACGGAATCCGGACAATTTCTCAATCCAGAAAAATCTTTTACGCTGAATGCCCACGCTGGAAAAGTAAACTCCGTCAAGTTCGCAAGTCCAACCCAGTTGATTAGCTGCGGAGCAGATGGTCAGGTTAAGTCGTGGGACTTGACCGACGAGCACCCTAGGTGTTTGGGCAGATCTGAGACCTATGCAGTGGATGTCTCCTTGGGCAACGACGAAATTGCGTTTGTCGACGATCAAGGATTGAATTTATTGACCCCAGCCGATGGGAGAATAAAATCTCAGGTCATCCACTATTATGCCATAGGATCTGAAATCGAATTCTCAAGAGATGGCCGTTTTGTCGCAGGGATTTCAGGCAATGATCGCGTCTTCGTTTTCAGGCGGTCTGACCTTCAACCGCTGCAAGAATTGATTTTCGACTTTCGACCGACCGGTCTCAGCTTCTCTCCAGAGAGT
>CAKQNH010000157.1 GCA_934255105.1 uncultured Pirellulaceae bacterium | reverse complement strand
GCGATGATCAACAACGGACTGCGGACCCACATATCTTCGCAATCGGCGATGTCGCAGGAGAGCCGATGCTGGCTCACAAGGCTTCGCACGAAGGGAAGACGGCGGTCGAAGTATTGCTTGGAGAGGATGTTACCTTCAATAAAGCAGCCATCCCAGCGGTCGTTTTCACCGATCCGGAAATTGCTTGGGCGGGTCTGACCGAAGATGAAGCCAAGCAGACCGGGCGCGTGGTCGAAGTGGCAATCTACCCCTGGGCGGCCAGCGGCCGAGCGCAGGCTATCGGGCGGACCGATGGGCTGACGAAGTGGTTGGTCGACCCTGAGACGCACCGAGTACTGGGCTGCGGCATCGTCGGCGCAGGGGCCGGCGAACTGATCGCCGAAGCCGTGCTGGCGATCGAGATGGGATGCGAAGTCCGCGATTTGACGGAGTCGATCCACCCTCACCCGACGCTCAGCGAAACATTGATGAACGCCGGCGAAGTGCACTTCGGCACCGCCACCGAAATATACAAGCCGAAACGACAGCGAGCGGTTGAGGGGTAGGTCACGTTTTTAGCCGCGTGGTGCGCTTCTTTGGCAGCCGAAGTCGCCCAGACTTTGGACGGTCGGTGCAGGCTGACCGAAAGTCTTGGCGACTTCCGCTGCCAAAGAAGAGTTCCGCTACGGAGAAAATGCGCTGCCCCTCAGCCCGCCCCCCTCACAGCGAGTACAGGGCGAGGGGGATAACGCTTTTGGGCATAATACTTTCTACCTTTTCCTCAGGGGCTCACCATGAAAGCGATGCTGCTTAGCGAGTACAAGAAACTTGAGGTGGTCGATATGCCGATGCCTGAAGTGGGGCCCGACGACCTGCTGGTAGAAGTTAAAGCATGCGGTATCTGCGGCAGCGACATCCACGGCTGGGATGGATCCTCGGGGCGGCGCATTCCACCTCTGGTGATGGGGCACGAAGCTGCGGGCGTAGTCTACAAAGTTGGCTCGGCAGTCAATGACTTTCAGATCGGCGACCGGGTTACGTTCGATTCGACTGTCTCCTGTGGGCGGTGTGCTGCCTGTCGCAAGGGGACGATCAATCTGTGTGACAACCGGCAAGTGCTGGGGGTTTCCTGCGACGAATTCCGCCGCCACGGTGCGTTTGCAGAATATGTGGTAGTTCCGCAGAACATTTCCTACAAATTGCCCGATGAACTGCCATTTGAACACGCAGCCCTGATCGAAGCTGTCTCGATCGCCGTGCACGCCTCCAATCGGACGCCCGTCAAGCTGGGAGACACCGCCATCGTGGTGGGTAGCGGTATGATCGGCTTGTTGGTCGTGCAGGCTATTCGCTTGGCCGGCGCCGCACGCGTCATCGCGGTCGATCTGGAGGACAGCAAGTTGGAATTGGCCAAACAGTTGGGTGCCGACGCGGGGCTAAATCCCAAGCACTGCGATGTGTTGGCTGAAGTCAAGCGTTTGACCGGAGGGCGGGGAGCGGATGTCTCTCTGGAAGTGGTCGGGGCGACCCCCACGGTCAGAATGGCTATCGACTGTACTCGCAAAGGTGGTTCCATTACGCTAGTTGGCAATCTGGCTCCGCAGGTGGAGTTGCCGTTACAATCCGTAGTGACACGCGAACTATCGATATATGGTAGCTGTGCATCCAACGGCGAGTATCCCGAGTGTATTGAATACCTGCGGCGGGGTGACATTCGAGTGGATGCGCTAATCACCGCCAAGGCCTCCCTGGAAGAGGGACCGAGCTGGTTCGCTCGGCTGTACGCTGGCGAGCCAGGAGCTATGAAGGTGGTGCTTCAACCCAATGGGTGAAGGTGGCTTGGAGGAATCGCCATTTTAGTTCAGAATGTCCTTACAAGCCTTAGACTAGAGATAGACAGACGAGTCGAACGAGCGACGGGCATTGTTCCGTCCTTCCCAAGAGTGAGTGAATCTTATGGTAGAGGTCAAGACATTGAGTGATGAAGAAGCCGCAGTGGTGGCTGGTGGACAATTGCCGATTCCAATCGATGCGGATCCTGCCGAGACGGCCGAGTGGCTCAGTTCGCTCGACTACATACTCAAGAGCAAAGGCCCTGAGCGCGTCAAGTACTTGCTCAAGACGCTCGACACGCGCGCCCGACAAGAAGGGGTGGACGTTCCGCTGGAAGTCAACACACCCTATATCAATACCATTCCAACGCACAAGCAGCCTCCGTATCCCGGCAATCGAGAGCTGGAACGCCGCATCAAGAGTCTCATTCGCTGGAACGCGATGGCTATGGTCACCCGCAGCAATATGAAGCACGATGGGTTGGGAGGCCACATCAGCACCTATGCGTCGAGTGCGACGCTGTACGAGGTGGGGTTTAATCATGTCTTTAAAGGGCGTGGTGAGAGTGGCTATGACGGCGATCTCATTTATTACCAGGGCCACGCTTCACCAGGAATGTACTCACGGGCCTTCATGGAAGGCCGACTGACCGTTGAGAACTTGGAGAACTTCCGCCGCGAACTGCAGCCGGTGAGCGGGCTGAGCAGCTATCCACACCCGTGGTTAATGCCCGACTTCTGGGAATTCCCCACGGTTTCGATGGGACTGGGGCCTATCATGGCTATCTACCAGGCGAGGTTCAACGAGTACCTGCGCGATCGCGGTATCAAGGATACTTCCAATCAGCGTGTGTGGGCTTTCTTGGGAGATGGCGAGTGTGACGAACCAGAGTCGCTCGGGGCGCTGCACTTGGCTGCCCGCGAGCAACTCGATAATTTGACATTCGTCGTCAACTGTAACCTGCAGCGGCTGGACGGCCCAGTGCGTGGGAACAGCAAGATCATTCAGGAGCTGGAAGCGGTCTTCCGAGGCTCCGGTTGGAATGTCATCAAAGTTGTCTGGGGCGATGACTGGGATCCACTCTTGGAGAAGGACGAATCAGGCAACCTCGTCAAACGCATGAACGAGGTAGTCGACGGTCAGTACCAAAAGTACACAGGCATGCCGGGCTCCTATATCCGCGAGCACTTCTTCGGCAAGTACCCCGAAGTGGCTGAGTTGGTAGCCAACTACTCCGACGAGCGGCTCGAAAGGTTGCGACGCGGCGGTCACGATCCTGAGAAGGTCTACGCGGCCTACAAGGCAGCGGTCGAGCACAAGGGACAGCCGACGGTGATCTTAGCCAAGACAATCAAAGGTTACGGTCTGGGCGAAGCGGGTGAGGGACGCAATATTGCGCACAACCAGAAGCAACTCAACGCACAGGAGTTGCTTGAGTTCCGCGGTCGCTTCGGCATTCCGATCAGCGATGAAGATGTCGGCAACGCACCGTTTTATCGGCCGCCCGAGTCGAGCGTCGAGATCAAATACCTTAAGGAGCGACGCAAGAAGCTCGGCGGACCAACTCCCAGTCGTCCGACCACACACCCCGTCACCGAGGTCCCCACGCTGGAGGAATACAAGGCGTTCACTGGGGCGGGCAGGGGTGAGATGAGCACGACCATGGGCTTCGTGCGACTGCTTTCCAAACTCTGCAAAGACAAAAAAATTGGCAAGTACGTCGTGCCCATTGTGCCCGATGAATCGCGGACCTTCGGCATGGACGGAATGTTCACCGAGGTAGGGATCTACGCGCACGCGGGGCAACTCTACGAACCGGTCGATCGCAAAGACGGCAACTTGATGTACTACAAGGAAGCTCGCGACGGACAAATCCTAGAAGAGGGAATCACAGAAGCCGGATCGATGTCCAGCTTCAACGCAGCGGGTACGGCGTATGCGACGCACGGCGTGAACATGATTCCGTTCTACATCTATTATTCGATGTTCGGCTTCCAACGAGTTGGAGATCTGATGTGGGCCGCGTGCGACATGCGGGCTAAAGGCTTTCTGCTGGGTGGCACCTCGGGACGCACCACGCTCAACGGCGAAGGTCTGCAGCACCAGGATGGCCAGAGCCAGCTCAACGCCATTGGTTTCCCGCTGATCCGGTCTTACGACCCGGCGTACGCCTACGAGACCACCGTGATCATCATGGATGGTCTCAAGCGGATGTATCAAGATGGGGAGACGGCCATCTATTACATCTCGGTCGAAAACGAGAACTATGCGATGCCCGCCCTGCCCGAGGGTGTCGAAGAGGGAATCGTTAAGGGGATCTACAAACTCAACAGCCGCGAAGTAGAGAATGCCACGGCGCGCGTGCAACTGTTTGGCACCGGTGCCATTCTAAGAATGGTATTGCAAGCTCAGGAGCTACTGGCGGAGAAATTCAACATCGCCAGCGACGTGTGGAGCGTGACCAGCTATACGCAGTTGCGCCGCGATGCGCAAACCTGCGAGCGTTGGAACTTTTTGCATCCCACCGAAGAACCCAAGCAGAGCTACATCGAGCGAGTGCTCAGCGGTGTCGAAGGACCGTTCATCGCAGCCAGCGACCACGTCCGGGCACTCCCCGAACAACTGACGCGTTACATTCCCGGTGACTACTTTGTGCTGGGTACTGATGGCATGGGCCGCAGTGAGACGCGTCCGGCGTTGCGGCGCCACTTTGAAGTCGATGCGGAATCTGTGGCGCTGGCCACCCTGTATCGACTGGCCAAGCAAAACGTACTGCAGATGACTGATGTGGCCCAAGCCATCAAGGATTTGGACTACGACCCCGAAAAAGTAAACCCATTGTTCGCATAAGGCGCTGAGGCAGATATGGCAATCGATGTAAAACTCCCTGGGCTGGGCGAAGGGATCGACTCGGGCGATGTGCTCGAACTGTTGGTTAAGGAAGGTGATGTCGTCACCGCCGAGCAAGGCTTGATGGAGCTCGAGACCGACAAAGCGACGGTCACGCTCCCCAGCCCGGCAGCCGGCAAAGTGCTCAAGATCCTGGTCGCCGCAGGCGATACGGTACCCGTCGGACAAGTTGTGGCTCAACTGGAGGCGGTCAGCGGCAGCGCTGCCGCAGAAAAGGCCGCGCCGCCAGCGCCCGCCGCAGAACAGCCACCTACCGAACAGCCCGCCGCCGAACAGCCACCTGCTCAAGAGCCGGTCGCAGAACAGCCTGCCCGGCAGCCGGCTCAGCAGCAACCCGCCCAGCAGCAACCAAAGCAAGCACCGGTGGCAGCGTCCCCCGCGCCTGCGTCTCCCGCCGCCAAACAGCAACCTGCCGCGCAGCCCGCACCTGCGACGAAAGCTGCGTCTGCACCTCCGCCGGCTATCGAGGGAGCTGACCAAGCCGGCGTAGTGGCGGCTGGCCCCGCTGTTCGCCGCTTCGCGCGCGAAGTGGGCGTGGATCTGTCGACGGTCGCCGGTACAGGTTCAGGCGGCCGCATTAGCCGCGATGACGTGCTGCGCTCGGTCAGAGAATCCAGCGCCATGCGCTCCAGTGCTGCCAGCACGGGCATGACGACAGCTTCTCCAGCGTCTGCACCCACTCCGGCCGTGGTTGGAGGTAATAAAGCGATGTCGCTGCCTGGGGAGAGTGGCCAGGACGACTATGGACCGATCCGCGTTGAACGCATGAGTAGGATGCGCAAGACGATCGCGGCTCAGATGCACAAATCGTGGAGCACCGTGGCGCGTGTCACCAACTTCGACGACGCCGATGTCACCGCCCTGGAAGCCTTTCGCAAACAGAGCCGGGAAGACTATGCATCTGAAGGTATTAAACTGACCACGATGCCATTCCTGATGAAGGCCGTGACCATGGCGCTGCGGCACAATCCACTGGTCAACGCGACCATCGATTCGGAAAACGACCAGATCGTATATCGCGACTACGTGAATCTGGGCGTAGCCGTAGATACTGATCGCGGTCTGGTGGTTCCCAATATTCGCCGCGCCGATGAGCTCAGCATTCCCGATTTCGCTAAAGCACTAGCTGATCTGGCCGGGCGTGTGCGCACGGGTGAATTTGGAGTCGACGAATTGCGTGGTGGCACCTTTACGATCAGTAACTTGGGTGCCATCGGTGGGACCTACAGCACGCCGATTATTAACATTCCCGAAGTTGCCATTCTGTTGGTCGGACGGACTCGCAAGCTACCGGTGGTGATGGACGACGACTCCATTCAGGCGCGCGAGATGATGCCGCTGAGTCTGTCATATGACCACCGGCTGGTGGATGGCGGGACTGCCGCACGGTTCCTGAACGATTTGATCGGATATCTGGAAGCCCCCAGTCGCTTGCTGTTGGCAATTTCCTGAAAGTGGCCGAATAGTTGCTAGTGGCCTCAAAGTGGCTTATGCTGCTAGTGACTTGTCACGTCGGCACCCTTCCGCATGCAGTTAAAAAGTGGTGTAAGTCTCCAGCTTGCGTGCAGCTAGGTGGCGTAAGCTCCCAGCTTGCGAATCCAATGCCGCAAGCGGAAAGTTTACGCCGCTTAACATTCGGAAAACTCCATGATGCGCTCGCATAAAAACGGCTTCACGCTGATTGAGCTGCTGGTGGTTATTACCATCATCGGCATTCTTGTTGGATTGCTGCTACCTGCTGTGCAAGCCGCTCGCGAATCAGCTCGACGCATGCGGTGTTCCAATAATCTGCATCACATGGGGTTGGCGCTGCACAATTACCATGACTTGCATCGTCGATTCCCTGCGGGCATAGTCCAACCGAATTTTTTGCTGTGGACGGGCAGCTTGCTGCCCTTGGTTGAACAGGGCAACTTGTTCAATACGCTCGACTTTAGCCAACCCTGGGAGACGCCAGGAACCGCCAATGCGAGGGCATGCATTACCTATCTGTCGATCTACCGCTGTCCGAGCACCAATGCACCAGAGCGAACGGCGATCCAAGGTCCCCCGGATCGCGTGCCTAGTTGTTATTTGGCGGTGGCCAGCGGCACGGCCACGCGTGAGTCCGGCAATGCGACAGATCACCCAGGTCTGGGGATGCAAAATGGTCTGATGTTCGTCAACAGTTCGACGAAGTTTGCAAGTCTGTTAGATGGTACATCGCAGACGTTGGCCATTGGTGAAGCTCTGTTCGGCATGGTAGCCAACGAGAATGATCTTGATTCCTGGGCACAGTACATCGACCATTGGTACATTGGAACCAATGGCATTGGTAAATTCAGTGGGCCCGCTTGGAATGAGGTTTCAGAGGCCATAGGTTCTACCGGTGTACCACTCAATGGATTCTTCAAAGATGTTTTTATCGATGAAAAGGAAATCGGCTTTGCCAGCCAACACTCGGTCGGCTCTCAATTTGTGTTCACTGACGGCCACGTTCAATTCCTATTGGAGACTATCGATCGGCGAGTGTATTCGGCGTTGGGAACAATCGCTGGCGGGGAAGTCGTCAACGAATGGCCGTAGCTAATTCTCCAAGCCGCTCGCCTATCAAATGGGCTGTGGGACTGACCGTTCTGCTGATCGCGTATGCGCTCCTGCAACCTCAGCTCAACCAACGTTTGGGCTGGAACCTGCCGTCGCTAACAGACTTGCAACAATCGCAGTTGGCTCCAACCCCGCCGCCAGCAGAATCCAAGGGACCGACGCCCTCGGACAATGACAATTCGGCTGTAGCCACTGCTGGCACATCTGGCGAGAATTCCTCTGAGTCATCAGTCACACACGATCAAGCCGAGCCGCAGTTCGGAGCTGACGATGGCTTGCGCTATGGCCTATTGCGCCAAACAGGACGCGATGAATTCGTTTCGCCCGGTGGCTTGCGATATACGCCGGGGAGTTTGGAAGGGCATCGGTTGAAGCATATCGAGCGGCACTTGGTAGACGACCCGAATCGTCCGGGCAAACATGGCGTGTTCGATGGCGATATGCCACAGGTCTTGCGCTGGCTGGATGAAGCCTACGCGCTGGGCCGTCGCGGCGGACGTGGTGTATCTGTGCGCAGAGAGGATGGCCGGACGGTATACGAAGTGCGTTTTCCCAAACCCGTCGGTTATATTGGTGGCCGCGACGGCGGGCGGCAGCAGCACCCTGATGCACGACAGATTCGTCTGGTACTCGACGGCGACAAGGTAATTACCGCCTTCCCATTCTAGATTTCCACGCTACCGTAGCGGAACTCGCCAAGAGTTTCGGCGGCACCCGTTGTATCAGCACTCGCCTGACTTTGGACTTCACTTGAATCATTCAAAGTCCGGCGACTTCTGCTACCTATATCTGCGACATTAACTTTTGTCGCAAGGCTAAACTGAGGCTCCCCCATGACCGAACTACCTCCATCTCCATGGATTCACATTGGTGAATGCCCAGTGTGCGTCAACGGACTATGTCGCGTTCGTACGTGCATCGAGGATGGGACTGCGCATTTCTATGCCTTGTGTGATGAATGCGAAGCGTTGTGGCTGGCACCTGACACCGATAGCCCGCGCACGTTTCCCGATGCGAGCCACCCCAAATGTCCAATTTGCCAGCAGGACTTGTATGGCTCACAAGCTCATTGGGCATTAGCAAATGAGCTGCGCGGCAGCGAGTGGATGGCCAACGCTATTTTTGACGTGCCCAACCTCGACCCTCCGGCCTCAGAGTCGTTGGACTCAGAACCCACGGACCCAGG
>CAKQNH010000156.1 GCA_934255105.1 uncultured Pirellulaceae bacterium | reverse complement strand
CGGCGCGTCGTGCGCGTAGCGGTAGCCCTCTCCATGCCCGAGTTTTTCAGCTCCCGCGTAGTGCGCATCGCGCAGCGACCTGGGGACGGGGATCAGCTCTCCGTCGCGCACCTCGCGTCGCGCGTTGCCGATGGCCACCGTGGCGGCGTTGCTCTTTTCAGCGCTGGCCAAATAGAGCACAGCCTGCGACAGCGTCAACTGGCATTCGGGCAAGCCCACGAACTCGCAGGCTTGCATGGCAGCTACGGCTACCACGAGCGCTTGCGGATCGGCATTGCCCACATCCTCGCTGGCTAGAATCACCAGCCGTCGACAGATGAAGCGTATGTCCTCGCCGCTTTCTAACATCCGCGCCAACCAGTACAGCGCCGCGTCGGGATCGCTGCCTCGAATGCTCTTGATCAGTGCGCTCGAAATGTCGTAGTGCGCGTCGCCGCTGCCGTCATACTGCAACGTCTTCTGCTGCATCGATTCGCGGATCAACTCGGGCGTAAGCACCACCGGTCGCTCGGCCGTCGATAGCACGGCGACTTCGAGCACACCGAGAGCTCGCCGCGCGTCCCCTTCGACGGCCACAGCCAACGCCTCCAGTGCGCCCGCTGCGGCGCGAGTTTCGACTTGTCCTAGCCCTTGCTCGCGATCGCTTAGAGCGCGGTGCAGCAAGGCCAAGATGTCTGCTTCGCTCAGGGGCTGGAACTGAAAGACTTGGCTGCGGCTGAGCAGTGCCCCGTTGATCGCGAAGTAGGGATTGCTGGTCGTGGCCCCGATGAGCGACACTACCCCCTCCTCTACGTCGGGCAACAATGCGTCCTGTTGCGCCCGGTTGAAGCGATGGATCTCATCGATAAACAGCAGCGGTCGCGAACCTCCGGTGGAGACCTCATCGCGCGCCCAAGCCAGCACCTCGCGCAGCTCCTTCACGCCGCTCGTCACCGCGCTGAGCTGCTTGAGTTTGCCGCCCGTCTCGGCGGCTAAGAGATAAGCCAGCGTGGTTTTGCCGGTGCCGGGTGGGCCGTAAAACAGCACCGCTCCCAAACGCCTGGCGTCGATCAAGCGTCGCAGCAGCTTTCCCTCGCCCAAGAAATGCCCCTGCCCCACGAACTGGCTCAGCCGCTGAGGGCGCATGCGCGCAGCCAACGGCAAGTTGTTCTGCCGATGCTGTTGCTCTTCGGCTGCAAATAAATCCAAGTTCATACCTCGTATCTTCGTTACCACACAGTCAAATTGTAGCGGCAAATTGTAGCGGTTCTCTGCTCCTTGTCGTTGATCGCTCCGCCGATCATTGCTCTTTGTCGTTGATCGCTCCGCCGATCATTGCTCCTTGTCGTTGATCGCTCCGCCGATCATTGCTCCTTCGCAAACGGTGCAGCGACAACATCGACGCAAACATGCAACTCCCAAGCATCTGATCGGCGGAGCGATCAACGACTATCAAGCCCAAGCATCTGATCGGCGGAGCGATCGACGACTATCATCCACACGATTACAGCAAATTGGCTACCTTCCAGCCGCCCACGCGACCCCTCGTTCGATCAACGCATGTGGGCCGCTAGGAGCTTCGGGGTGAGGGCTGTAGCAGATCACGCGGCCTGAGCCGAATTGGCTGCGAATGATCGCGTGGGTGCCAACCATGGCCCCTACCGGTGCTCCCTTGGCTGCCACCTCGCTTTCGAACGTGGCCAGCACATCATACTGTGGCAGGTCCGGATGCTCGCCGGGAACTAGCAGCGGCCCCTGGGCGTAGCGGACCGCAATCGAGTCGGCGAGCTGGCTACGCTCATGCTCAGTAGACTCGCTGTCTGGCTTAGTAACCTTGCTAGCGGCCTGAAAAAATCCACTCCCCTGCGGAGTTAAGCCCACGTTGACAGTCCCCGTCCCGCGCGCCCAGTGCGCACGATCCCACACCTGAGCATTGATTAGATTGAGCGACCAACTGTACTGCGCCGAAGCCAAGTAGGACCCAGCACAAATTCCGACATAGCCGCCGCCCCCATCGACGAAGTTTCGGATCGCCTCACGACCACCGGGCTCGAGCATCTCAGCTTGTTTGCCCCCCGAACCGCCGGGCATTACTAATACCTGAAACTCGCTCAATTGGCCTGCGCGAATATCTTCTGGGCGCACAAGCTGGCACTCGAAGCCATGCTCGGGAGTTAGAAACTTCATCAAGTTCTGCGGGCCGCTGGCCGGAGTGGCGTCTGCGGAGTGATCGTAGATGGCCACGCGAATCTGCGTCGGCTGCGGTAGGGGTGATGCCATCGGTAAGGTTGCAGGCTGCGTCAGCGGAAGGGTCGTCGGTAGCGTCAGGACTTGCTCTTTGGCTTCGAGCAATTCTTGCTGCATGGCCGCCATGGCGCGCGCTGCGGCGGAGTGGTGCAGGCCGGTTAATTCAGCCCCAGTAAAACCTTCGCGCAGCCAGTGCTCGCGCGCGTGCTGCGTCTCCCGCAGCAGCGCGTCTTCGAGCGGCCAGATGTCCTGCCAAATGCCCGGCAATCCGCGAGTGCGAATGCCGTCGCGGTCGGGGGTCAAACTCCAATCGCGGAGCGTCACGGCTATTTCACCAATCTCGCCCCCGCGTGGATCGGTTAGGTCATCTGCTACGGAGTCGACCGTGGCCCAACAGGGAACCGCAATGGAAAACTTAGGGTCTCCGAGAATCGTCCACATCGTCGTCAATTCGGGAGCCTCTCCGGCTCGTACGCCATGGAAAACTGCGGCGGAAACCGTGGTCGTGCGGCTGATCGTGTGCTTCGTCACGATAGTATTGGGCAGCAGTCCCTCGGGGGCATTGACCGTGCCTGAGTAAGCCAGCCCGTCGGCATCGGCCATATCACGGGCTATGTGACGCAGCATGAACTCCAAAGAAATTTTCTGATCCGTAGCCGACTCGCGACCGAGTTCCATCACACGGCACGCGCGGAGGTAACGCTGGCCTGAATAGAGCTCGTCCACCTGATCGGCAGTTGGAATCGCTGGTAGGTTTCGTGCAGTCGTAGAAAAATTCGAACGCACGATGTACCCCTGAGGCGCATCGACCGGATCGTTGGCGTCAAACATGGTGAAGCGGTCGGGGCCAGTTTCAAACATGGCCGCACCACCTTGCGCATCGATGACACCAAAATTGGCGCGAGTCGTGCGACCAGTCTGATCGGTTTCCAACAGTAGCTTGCGAAAGTCCTCGACCGTCGCGCACTGCTCCAGAGCTGCACGCATCAGGCCACCATTGCCAAGCCGCTTTGGCTTGGAAGCGGACTTGTCGGCCTGGCCGGTTTGCGACAGATCTTCACTGAGTGAATTCTCGATGCAAAAGCCGGCCGAGTTAACTCCCATCCAGACCAACTTCCTATCCCCCGCATCGACGACAGCCAGCGCACGATATTTGCCCGTTTCGAACAAGGCAACCTCGTTATGAGCTGTGGAGGAGGTGTCGCGATTCTTCCACAGTAAAGGGCGACCATCCGCGGTCGCTTGACCACTGATGACCGCCGTAGTGCACGCCCTGCTGAGCGCGGGAAAGTTAGCCAGCAAATAGAGGACGATCAGTAGCACGCTGCGGCACAGAGGGACTTTGGGGCGAGACATGACTGTATTAATTCCGTGAGAAAGAATCTAAAGGAAGGATCTCAATAGCTTGCTAGCCCAGAGGGCGACACAGCCCTGCCGGTGGCGTGAGCCACCGGATCGCAGCCATGTACAGTCCAAGCCAGAGGGCGACACACGAGTCCCCGCCCTCTGAGCCCCTCATCAATCTGCAGCTTTCATTCTATCCGCGGCAGTATCATCAGCAGCATATAGTTTAACGTCTAACGCCGCTGCCTGCGATGTTCCAATTGTCGCGCGGCCCAAGGGGCGAGCTGTTCACGGAAGATCTTCGAGTTGTGCCTGATGTCGGTCGGCAGCGCACGCGAGTAGAGTAGCAGCTTCTCAATCGAAGCAGTCGTATCGTGTGTCTTTGCCAACTCGCGCAGCTCTGCCAACAAACGCTCGGCAGCCAATGCATCTCTGGGCATGTGATCAGGCCATGGTTCAGCGATGACCACCGGAGTCTGTTCGCCAGCGGGGCCAATACCCACCAGTGCGCTGCGATGCACGTGCGGATGCGTATTGAAAATCGACTCGCAAGGGTCCGTGAATAACACTTGTCCCGACATGCGCACCCGCTGAGACTTGCGGCCACAACACCAAAACCTCCCCTGCTCGTCCAAGTAGCCGACGTCGCCCATGCGGTGCCACACTCGCTCTGCCTGCTGAACTTTGTGCAGTGCGTTTTGATCGCAACGCGTGACGTATTGCTGAGTCACCATGTCACCCGCCACCATCAATTCGCCAATCGCTCCCCTAGGCAGCTCATTCACCTGCTCCAGACTTGCCAGTGGTCCATCGCAAATCTCGATGACTTTCCAATCGACTCCTGAAAACTTCTTCCCCACGCATGTGCCGGCACCGCCGCGGGTCTTGGCTGCGGTCTCGCCCAACACCTCTCGCGATTCAATCGAAGCTACCGGCAGAGCTTCTGTAGCGCCGTAAGGTGTATACATCTCCCCATTCTCGCGCATCGTCGCGCGCATGCGCTGCAGCACTTCCGGTGAGACCGGCGCACCGGCAGAGAACACACGCTGCAGGCTCGGTACGCAGCGCCCCACTTGTTGCGCATGGCGTCCAACGGCCGTCCACAGAGCCGGTGAGCCGAAAGCCTGATTGATCTGCCACTGGTCGATAGCGTCGAGCAATCGCGGCGGGTCGACGGCGGCGGGTCGCGTGGGATCCATGTCCGGGATCACCGTCGTCGTCCCCATCACCGCATTGAACAATCCGAAAAGCGGAAAGCCTGAGAGGTCCTTGCCGCCGGGGGCAATGCCATAATGCGCTACAAGCTGATCGACTTGGCTGTTGAACGTGCGGTGCGTATACAGCACTCCCTTGGGCGGACCCGTGCTGCCGGTGGTAAAAATGATCGCGGCTGGAGAATCAAGCGTGATCGGCGGTGGCTCATACAATGCGGATGGTGTACCGGACAACTGCTCGAGTGTCGGCTTGGGTAAAAACCCAAAGCGCATGCCGACCGTCACATTCAGCCGCGCCTTGGGAAAGCGATGCCGCAGCGCTATCCGCACGGCATGAGCCGCGGGTATGGCGACAAAGCCGTCGGGATTGGTTTCTTCCAAACAGCGAATGAGATGTTTGCGGCCCATGCCGGGGTCGATCAGGACGACCACCGCGCCGGCTTTGAGCAGCGCGAAAACCAAGGCGATGAAATCGACTCCGAAGCGGACTAGCAACACGATGCGCTGACCGGGTTGGACTCCCATCTCCTGCAGTCCTGCGGCGATCGACGATGTCTGCAACTCCAAATCGGCGAAAGTCAGCGTGGCATATTCACGCTGGCGGCCGGGTGCATAGCGCCCCACCGGTCGGACCATCGATAGCTGGCCCGGCTGCCGCGCGGCCACTTGTCGCAGTCGCGCGGCGATGTTACCGCGACTGGCATCGCTTGCAGTGCCTGGGTCGGAAACGCTGGCAGAGCCGGACATAAAGAATCAGTCTAGGGGGCAGGGTGATAAATAAAGCAGGGTGATAAATTAAGTGGCGTAAGCTTCTAGCTCGCGATTAAATATCAACTAGCTCTAGCTTACACCACGGCAGAGCTCGCAAGCTGGAAGCTTACACCACGGCCAGAACATCGCAAGCTGGAAGCCTACGCCACGGGCTGCAATTCAACACTGACGCATGACCCAGCCTAGAAATGCTTTTGCGACATCCACTTCTAAGGCACGTGCCAAGCCGCGCCAGCCTGGGACAGCGTTGACTTCTAAAACGAACAAGCGGCCGTCGCGGGCAGGCAACAAATCCACCCCCAACAACCCTCCGCCAACGGCCTCGCGCGAGCGCTGGGCCAGCTCCTGTTGCGGGCGAGTCAGGTGATGCGGCTGAGCATAACTGCCTTGTGAAATATTAGTCCGCCACTCCCCCGCTGCAGCCTGGCGACGGATGGCAAACTGTTGGTCGCCCACGAACAACACTCGAATATCATAGCCCAAATGCTCGACGAACTGTTGCACATAGAGCACCTGCCCGAGTTGCTGCAGCGTACCAAACATCCGCCAAGCCAAATCCTTGCTATCGGCCCGCAAAATCCCTCTCCCTTCACCGCCGAACAGCGGTTTGACGAGCACATCGCCACCGAGCACTTCAAAAGCTTGCATGGCGGCGCTACGAGTTTGACAACAGATAGTCTCGGGGACCGGCACATCGACCTCAGCCAATCGCTGCAGGCATAGCCATTTGTCGATGGCGATCTCCAAACTGCGCGGCGGGTTATGGACCGGCACACCGCGGCTCTGCCAAGTCTGCAAGCAGTCCATGCGAAAAATGACCTGTTCCAGCGAGCCGATGGGCATGGAGCGGACGATCAGCGCATCGCAGACTACGGAGCTCTCCCGATTGCCCAGGCCATCCTGGCTAAGAGGTGCCGCGCACTGGGCCGGCGCACTGCCGATACCGACCTGCAGATCGCCAAACTTGAGCACCTCAGTCGTCAGCTCGGGAAAATGTTCGCAGGCTGCGCGCTGGAGCTCCATTACATAGGGGTTATCCGGCGTCCCCAAAATGCCAATGTGCATGATTTTGTTTAGCCAGTCTGCGTGCCGAAGGACTGAGCTATCAAGTCACCGCGCAGTTCACCAAACCGGCGACTGTTGCCAGTCCGCATGTTGAACAGCGTGACCTCGGCGGGGCTAAATAGACCAGGGTCGATTTTATAGAAGTCGTAATCGGCCTGCTTGAATATCTCTGCAAACGGGCGACCGAAATCGGGCGAAGCCGCGCTGGGGAGCTTGGGACCGACTTTCGCGATGACCTCATCCTCTACGTCGACCCACATTACGACTTGACCTCCATACAAGATGGCATCGTTGGTGCGACCGATACCGAGCGCGAAATCCGGGGTCGGCGGAGGGACGGGGGCCAGGCCGTGCGCGCTGATGACCGTAGACAAGTCGAAACCCAACTCATGCAGTTTGTGCATACACGTTTCCACCGCGCGCGCGACGACTTGCACGCAACCCGCGATGCTGCGAGTGGGTGCCACGGCCAAATACAACTCTGCCGGATCGACTTGACACTCGGCCGCCATAGCCTGTGCCACCGCGTCGCTGGGTAGTTGGTCGCATTCGAGCGTCCCTACCGCGAGTCGCTGCGAATCACCCGCTTGCAGATCGATCAGCAGTTGTTCGCGGCCACGCTTGAGCCGCATTGAGCCCGACCCCATGGCGAAGAACTCGTCGTGCGTGACTGGCCAACCGGCGTACTGTGAGCACATACAAGCCTCCAGCGGATGATCGGTAGCGACTTGGCCCCACGGCCCAGCCCACACACGGCGATCGCCGCTGGACAGGTTCACGGATGCCCTGCCCGCCATGCAGATATTCGCCATCTGCACACCCGCGGCTAATCCGCCTCGAGCGTGCACGCCGAAGTCGAGCAAATGTACACCGCAGGCAAGCCGACTGGCCTGTATGCGCAACTCCTGGGCTCGCTTACCGGCATCCGCGTAGCAACCATGAGCCGATTGATTTAAGCCTTCGCCAACCATGTACACACCACGTGACCTTCTGTTTTATTGTTAGTCGAATACACATGGTGAGCCGAAACCCGTTGTGAATCGAAATCCGCTGTGAATCGAAATCCGCTGTGAATCGACGCCTATTGTGAATCGACACGCTGTGCAGCAAACATTGCCTGCACATCATACCCCATCAACGCAGTGCTGATTTTAGCCATGAAGCGACTATAGGCGATAGCCATTAGAGCTTCATGAGAAGCATCGCTGATTTTGGCAATCTCTTAGCCCAGAGGGTGGAACATCTCTGCTTCTCAGCCCAGAGGGCGGAACATCTCTGCTTCTTAGCCCAGAGGGCGGAACATCTCTGCTTCTCAGCCCAGAGGGCGGAACATCTCTGCCGGTGGCGTGAGCCACCGGATTCAGCCATGCGCTGCGCGAGCCCGGAGGGCGGCACATGAATAATCCTTGCTCCATGTAGGCCACTCGCCATCTTTGCCGAGGAGCACTGGCTCAAATCATGTGTCGCCCTCCGGGCTAGCTTGATTCGGTTCCCAAAGCCCGGTGGCTCACGCCACCGGCAAGGATCTGCCGCCCTCTGGGCTAAGAAGGCCGCCTCTGGGCTAGAAAGGCCGCCCTCTGGGCTAAGAAGGCCGCCTCTGAGCTAGAAAAGGTCGCCTCTGGGCTATTATGTCAGCCCTCCGGGCCAAGAGAGCATGAGAACTAGCTTTGGCATCGCGTTTGCTTGCATACTGTTTGTCTTGCCAATGTTGCCAAAGGGGCATCAGCTCGACATATTCGAAGTGTCCACCGGCGGTGGAAACTTCGCGAGGTGAAAGTTTTGAAGTTTATTAGCGAAAAACATCAATGAACGAGCAAAGTACAGCCGATCAACCTTGCTGTCAGCCTAGCTTGGCCTATGATTAGATTCGTGGGCCATGAT
>CAKQNH010000155.1 GCA_934255105.1 uncultured Pirellulaceae bacterium | reverse complement strand
TTTATTCACATAGGTGTGGACAGTATGATATACGGGAGATAAGCTAAAAAGCTAAATGAGACGCAGTATCAACATCGATCCTAACAAGTCCACTTCAACATGGAGAGTCGTCGGATTGATGATTTTACACAGCGTCCATATCACCCAGCCAGCCAGTAGTCCCGCTCGAGGTCATACCTCGCCTATCCTGGGATAACATCGCCAGCCAAGTGCCCTAGTTTCCGTGGCTGTGACGTTTTTTAGGCACGTTCTAACATTTTGACTGGAGAGGGTTGTCATGCCCAGAAGCATAGATTTCGCTCGCGTACGTGCGGGCTTTACGTTAGTCGAACTGCTAGTTGTAATCGCCATTATTGGCGTTCTGGTGGGGTTGCTGCTACCAGCAGTTCAGGCGGCCCGCGAAGCTGCTCGCCGCATGCAGTGCTCCAACAATCTCAAGCAGATTGGCTTGGCTCTGCACAATTACGCGTCAACCTACCAGGAGGCCCTGCCAAACAACGGCTACCCTCGGACTGGCGGTTATCCTAACGACTTTTCACCCTTGGCAAGGCTGCTGCCATTTATCGAACAGGCGAATCTGGAAAACTTGGTCGACTACGGCATTTACATGGGGCACCCAGCACTGGTTGACCTGCCGATTAAACTCCAGCCAGCCGCTGCGACGCGTTTGCCGATCTTCGAGTGCCCGAGCGATGCCAATGCGGCGCTGCATAATTTAGCCTTGCCATCGGGAGCGGTAATTCAGATCGCAGGAACCAGTTACGCGATGAACCAAGGGAGCGGGGAGGATGGTGTTTTCCACCCAGGCAATGGCACGGCTTCCAATGGATTGTGCTGGGTCGGTTCCAAAACGAAGTTGCGCGATTTGACCGACGGCACCAGCCACACGCTTGTATTTGCAGAGACGTTGCTAGGCGCGGATGCAGCACCCACTGCAACCGCAACCTTGCAAGATGTACGCTAGTACCGCGCTGTGCCTACCGGATCGATTAACCTAGTGTTTGCGCAGTCGTTGATAACTGCTGGCCCAGGTGGTGTTACCGCAATGATCGGCGGTTGGGATGGAACTCGCAACCACTACTGGTTGCGTGGCAGCGTGCCGAATGGCCCCGTCATGAATGGTTGGCTCACACCGAACAATACCATTCCTGACTTTGTGATTGGTTCGAGTAAGATCACAGCATCGCGCAGTTACCATACTGGAGTTGTCACCGTAGTGATGGGCGACGGCAGCGTGCATGCGGTCAGCGATAGCGTTGACCGGCTGGCTTGGCTAGCCACCTGGACCCGCAGTGGTGGCGAAGTGGCCACGGCGATTTCACCATAAGACGAGATGGAGCAGAAAACAATTGCGACACCAATATCCATTAACTTTTCTTTATCGTGCTAGCCTGCTGGTGCTTTCATTTGCAACAGCTATGCACCAGGCTGTTCATGCCCAAACAAGTGGAACGCAATCGACCTACGCCCAAGGGCTGAGTGTCGGGACCGAACGAAAGCCGGTCGTCCTGGCGAATGCTTTTCAGTGTGATGTTGTAGCTCGCAGCGGAGCAAACTACCGGTTGTTTGTGGATGCTCCATCCGGGGAGGCTCCACCGGGTGGATGGCCAGTGGTCTACTGCACCGACGCAAACGAAAACTTTGGCATCGTGGCTGGAATTGTCAAGCGGCTGTCGCGTCAGCAAAACAACGCAATCGTGATCGGCATAGGATATGTCGGAGAAAAGCGAGAAGGCTATCTCAAACAGAGATCTTTTGATTTGACCTTCCCTGCATCCCAAGAATGGATTGACGAGCGTTTGGCCATTCTGAAAGGACACAGGTTTGGCGGAGCGGATCAGTTCTTAGACTTTCTGATCAGAGAATTGCGCCCCTGGGTCGCTGAGAACTACGAGATCGACAACCGCAAGCAGATACTTCTAGGGCATTCCTTTGGCGGCCTGTTCACACTCTATACCGCATTGACCCAGCCTGATGCGTTCTCAAGTTATATTGCTATTAGCCCGTCACTGTGGTGGGCCGATGGCCCTGCGACGCAATTAGAGGAGGCCGGTTTTGAACGCATTGCCGACCTACAGATACAACCGAGACTCTTCGTAGCAGTTGGAGAGTTGGAGCAAGGTGGTCTAAAGCACGTTGTTTCCGATCGCCCCAACGTGCTCAATGAATCGCCAATGATCGATCTAAGTCGCGACTTTGTCTCAAGGCTTTCTAAACGAAATCCCCAAATCGCTGCTAAGTTTGTCGTTGTAGCAGGCGCGCATCATGGGAGCGTCTTCATTCCGGCGGTCGCTCAGGGATTAGGCGAAGCGCTCCAGAAAGATCCGGCCGGGGGACAAGCTAGGCAGTAAAACGGGCATTCGTTGATATGGCTACTTTGCTGAACCTGCTGCTGCACGACTGCCAGGTTTTGGGCGATTTCTAGACGGTGAGTTTAAGGCCGACGAAGAGAATGGTCACTCCTGTCCTTGGGCTAGTAATCAAAGACCGGCGGTAAAGTGGCTTCATTGCTGACGGCAGGCTCGCGATGGTTTTTCCGCCAGCCTTGGCGAATAAAACGCCACTATTCTTGATTGCGTTTGAAACCTGCAGTGCGCTGAATAGGGATTGGTTTATTTCTTCTCAAGTGTTTCTCAAGGCGATTCTTTACTTCCGCTGCCGGCCAGCCCTTCTACGCATTCTAAACGGCACGTCCGTTGCATTCTGGCAATCGCTTAGCAACGTTCCAGCACTTTTTCGATACCCTCTTCGGCGTTGGAAATGTGGCTACCAGACATTTCGATTCCCAAAGCTCCGCGCCAATTGAGTCACTATGCAGCGTTTCAATTTCATTATCAAACTTGTCGTGCAGCAAATGCTGCTCCACCCAGGAAGAGCTTGGGTGACCATCGCGGGGATTGCCGCATCGGCCTGTGCGGTCGTGTGGGTAGTTAGCGGATACGATGCGCTGGTTTCTCAGTTTGACGAAAATGCGGGAAAGTACCTGGGGCGGTACGATCTACTGCTAGTTCCCGAGGGGCCGCCAGGAAAAGTCGCCTACATCGACGCTCAGACGCTCGGACGCTTGGCGGCAGATCCAGGCATCCTCGAACTCAATCCAATTCAGCAGTCTCGGGTGTCTGTTGTTCGAGTTCCCACGCCCGGTCAACGTGAAGAAGATACTTCGCTGGGCTTGCTTGTTGGAACACGACCACCTGTCAACGGTGCGCCACCCATCGATCCTATCCTGGTTAGCACGTCCGCCAAGGAAGCCCCCTACGATGTCGTCAAAGGCAACTGGTTGAGCGACGATGCCGTTGTGCTCAGCTCGGGTGCTGCCGAACAATTGCATGCTCAAGTTGGCGACTTGGTGCTGATCACCACCATGGTCAACCAATTGCGTCTACCCGTGGTGGGAATTGTTGAACAGACGCCTGAGGCTCCTTCGCTTGAAGGCCGCCCCAAGCGCGTTGGTGCGGGCTCTAACACGGGCGATCGACCACACCGCGGCTCGCAGGATGGTCCAACCGTTGTGTCGAGTCAAGACAAAACTAACATCCATCAGGCTACAGAGGAAACAACAACCAAGCTGGGGATTCCCAGTGCTTTTGTGCAGGGCATAGCAACGAATGCAATGTACGTGCGACCTGCAGTAGCCGAACGTCTGAATGGCTTTCCAGCTCGCCCCACTGTCTTGCAAGTGGCGCTGCGTGACACAATTGGCGTCGAGCAGTTTATCGCCAAGTGGCGAGAGCCGCTGAGCGCGAGCCGCCCAGCATTGCAGATCGTGGATTTTAGCGCGGTCCGCGCGGGGCTGACCAATAGCCGCAGCGCGTCTGCGCAGCGCTCCCAAGCCTACGCGGCGGCGGGTTTCGCATCCCTGGCGGCCGTGTTCATTATTTTCTCCCTGCTGAGTATGGGGGTTAGCGAACGAACTCGCGAGTTTGCACTGCTGCGAGCGGTAGCGTTAAGCCGGCTGCAAATTGCCGCCATGGTAACCGTCGAAAGCCTCATTTTGGCGATGATAGGTTGGTTGAGCGGTCTGGCAGCCGGAATGTTGCTGATCATTATTGGCAGCCGCTGGATGCCCAGCCTTCTTTACAGCGGTGCCGAATTGGGTTGGACCTGCTTCTGGATGACCGGCGCGACCGTATTTCTGGGTGCGATTGGAGCCGCAGTGATTCCAGCTTGGAAGGCGTCGAATATAAAACCGCTGGATGCGTTATCATCGGCGCGCTGGCAAGCACCCCCTAGGCGTACCTACGCCGTACTGGCTGTATTGGGTTTAGTCTTTGCAATTGCCGCCCCGCTGTCGGTCTTAGCGCTCCCTCTTTCCGCCGACTGGCGGGTATGGTGCTACTCGATCGTAACGTACCCTGCCTTGCTGTTGGGGATGGTGTTGATGACACCTGCGATAGTGATTCTGACGGAGCGGCTGTTGGGAGCCTTCTTGGCAGCCCTTTTCCGCCTCGACGCACGCCTCTTCAAGAGTCAGCTCTCCAACAATTTGTTGCGCACAATCGGCGCCGCGCTGGCTTTATCGGTTGGCCTGGGTCTATTCGCCTCTACGCAGACATGGGGCTACTCAATGCTCCAACCCTTCCTACCGGGCAAATGGCTTCCCGATATGTTGGTCGCCTTTCAACCGAGCGGTCTGGACGCGGAGGGAATCGAAGCTGTCAAGCAAACTCCTGGGGTTGTTTCAGAGGAAGTCATGCCGCTCGCCATTGAGCAGGCGATGTTCGACTGGGGCGAAAAAGGGGCACCGAAACGGATCAACTCCGACAACGCAGTTGTGTTTGGCATCGACCCGGAAGCCGCAATTGCCAGCCAGAACGCGCTGTTGGATTTGAAGTTTGTCGACGGCGACCGCCTCACGGCAGCCCGAGAATTGTCGGCAGGAACCAGTTGCATCATCTCGCTGGACTTCCACCGCGCCTCAGGTTTAACTGTCGGCGATACGCTGAGCCTGATACCTCCCAATGCAGAAAGCGAGCGAGTCGTGTATCGCATCGCGGCCGTGGTTGATCTGCCGGGTTGGCAATGGGTTACGAAGTTTTCAGGTGTGCGACGCCATTTCGTCCGCACATCGACGATGATTTTTGTCGATCGACATGCCGTGTTGCGAGACTTCCATCTGCCCAGACCTGAATTCTGCTGGATGAATTTGACGCCTGAAGCAAATCTGCCAAGCGTTGAAGCGGACATGCAGCGCATTGCTGAAAAGCACTCGGGGGGAAGTTTTCAAGCAGACGGATTGGGGAAAGTGGTGTCGTATCGCCCATTTGCCCGTGCCACGGCTACCCAAACGGTGACGCGAGCCATCAAGCTCCGCGCAGACGGCATGATCTGGAGCATGAGCCAATTGCCCTTGATCACTCTCTTCATCATGTCACTGGCGGTCGTCAACGCAGTGATCGCGGCAGTCCGCGCTCGGCAGTGGGAGTTTGGCATCCTGCGGTCATTGGGCACGACGCGTTGGCAACTGGTGAGATTGGTTGTAGCAGAAACGCTACTGATCGGTGTAGTGGCCTGCCTGCTCAGCTTGACGTTTGGATTGATTGCAGGTTGGTGTGGCGTAGGCATGGCCAGCTACGGTCACTGGGGTGCATTTGTCGGTGAACCTTCATTCCTGGTTCCATGGCGTCAGTTGGCCTTCGGCTTCGGCATTGCACTTGGCCTGTGTGTCATTGCAGCAGCTTGGCCTGCTCTGAGCATCGGACGCTCAGAGCCACTCGACCTGCTCGCCGCCGGCCGCAGCGCCCGCTAGCCCTCGCCGCTTTCTATTGTCAGAAGAATTCCTGTCGTAGCCCTACCTGTTGCACAGATTAGTAGTATGAAACCATCGTTCCCAGTTCGCCTCGTAGATGTCACTAAAAACTTCAAGCAAGGAAAATTGCGAATTGCCGCATTGTCTGAGATTAGCTTGGAGATCCAGGCTGGCGAGTTTGTCGCAGTAATGGGGGCTTCTGGCTCCGGAAAAAGTACGTTGCTGCACGCAATTGCGGGTTTGACTGAAGTCGACTCTGGCCAAGTGATACTGGCCAACCAAGACATCACCCTGCTCAACGATCGTCAGTTGACCGACTTTCGGCGAACACACATTGGCCTGATATTTCAGTCGTTCAATTTGCTTCCCAGCCTGACGGCAGAGAACAACGTGCGTCTACCTGCTGCCGAAAACGCATCTCTGCGAGAGCGCATCGATTCGCTATTCGAACGCTTGGGAATCTCTCAACGCAAAACACATAAACCGAGCGCTATGTCTGGCGGTGAACAGCAGCGGGTAGCGATAGCTCGCGCTTTGATCACTGATCCAGCCATCCTACTTGCCGATGAACCCACCGGCAGTCTGGACTCGGCTAGCGGGCAGCAACTGTGTGTACTCCTCCGCGAATTGTGCGATGAACAGAATCGCACCATTGTAGTTGTAACCCACGAACCGACGGTGGCCATGTGGGCCGATCGCGTAGTGGTGCTTAAGGATGGGAAAGTATTGAGTAGTTTTCGCACGACGGGTAGTCGGCATCCGCACGAAGTCACTGATCCGTACCAGCAGGCAGCGATGGGGGCCTCATTGGTATGAGCAAAGTACTCAACATTGTATTTGCGTACCTATTGGAACATCCGCTGCGTTTCGGTTTGACAACTACAGCGACCGCTGCAGCCACGTGTTTGGTTATCTGGATTGCCAGCAGTTACGACGCACTGCATCGCACCTACGACGAGTACGCGAATCTGGCGCTCGGCCGTTTTGAACTGGCAATTGCCCCGACGAGCATGAAACCCGAAGACAGCGTGCCCATGGAGGTCGTAGCGGACTTGCGAGCAGACCCGGCGGTCGCTATTGCCGATGCTATGTGGGCCAAGCGGCTTACGCTCGCAGAAAAGTTACAGCAAACTGCGCGAGGCAACGAGACGGATCGTAGCGAAGCGACCACGGAGAAGATCACGGATGCCAATCGACCCTCGCGACTGCTGTTGCCAGAAATGCTTTTTGTAGCCACTGACTCCCCCGCCTCCCCTCACGAAATGCAAACGGGGAAGTGGCTGCACGCTGAACGCGGTGCAGCCGAAGTGGTGCTCCGGTCGGACGTTGCGGCAGCCTGCGGTAAATCGGTAGGCGATAGGGTTGAGATCAAACGGGGCGGTGACATCATTTCACTTAAAGTTATCGGCCTAGCCAATGCGCCCAATTTGCCGGGAGCCGGACCATTTGGAATTCCGATTCTCACGCCCAGTTCAGGTGAGGCCTATATAACACTCCAACAAGCGGATCGGCTGTTTCAGGAGCAACCCAGGGTCAGCCTAGTTGGTGTGTCACTTCGCCAGGGAGTTGACGTGAATCAATTCCGCTTCGGTTGGGGTCCCAAGCTCAACGGTTACAGTACGCCAGTTCAATTCCAAGAATCAATTGCTATTGAAGAGGCCCTCGATCAAGCTGCCGCAGCACAAAACGTGCGTCTGCAGTCCTATGCGGCCACCGCGATCGCTCTGCTGGTTGCGGGCTTGGTGGTCCTATGCTCATTGAGCGTGGGAGTCAATGAGCGTATCCGGCAATATGCAATCCTTCGCGCGGTTGGCTTTCATCGCACACAGATCGCTGCGGTAATTTGTTTGGAAGGTTTCTTATTGGGTGTATCAGGTTACTTGGTAGGTTTGCTGCTGAGCGGTTGCGTATTGGCTGTGGTCGGATTGCTGTCAGCAGGCATTCTGTATCACGGGATAGGTCTGGGGTGGTGGAGTGTCACTCTTAGCGGGCTGGCAATAGTTGGCGGATCGCTAATTGCATCGATCGTTCCGGCTTATCGTGCAATGCGTGTTCGCCCGATCGACGCCATGGCTCCGCGTCCGGCGGAAACGCTGGAAACCAGTTACGTCGGGCCTGCTCTGATAGCGGGTGTGTTATTGGTGACGATCAACCCTTTGCTGACGTTTGCCTTTCCGCCCACTAGCGAAAGTTGGGTCTATGCATTTTTGGCAATAGGTTTCGTAACGATGGCGACTGGCTTCGTACTACTGTCGCCGCTGGTGGTTCGTCTGGTAGACCACTGGTTCAGCCCGCTGCTGTCGCGAATGCTTGCTGTCGATACCAAGCTAGTGCGTAGTCAAATCAGCGATCGACTATGGCGCAGCGTAGGCGTCTCAGTGTCGCTTGCGCTCGGCCTGGGATTGTATGTTGGCGTTCATGTCTGGGGCTGGACGATGTTGGAAGCTTTCATCCCAGGCAACTGGGTGCCGGATGCATTGGCAGTCGTCACGCCGGGCCTCTCTTCCGAACAGTCTGCAGCCGTGCAATCAATAGAGGGCATCGACGCGCAGCACTGCGTGCCGATGGTGGTAGAGCAGCCCCGTCTTTCGCAGGATTTGACGGGTAGCGCGACACATGCCTCCATTGTTCGCCAGGACAATGTCATCATGCTGGGGCTGAACCCAAGCCGTGCGTTTGGCGGGTCTGCCCCACTGCTGGACTTGCAGTGGGTTGGCGGGCAGCCAACCGCGGCCATCGAAGCGATGCTTGCTCAACGTGGATGCGTGGT